>JAYTAU010000716.1:0-2633 GCA_043737375.1 Planctomycetia bacterium | reverse complement strand
AACTTCATCGAATTAGTTCCGATTCTTCCGCCGGGCAGATACCCGATACTGCTGTTCCTGGTACCGGTGGTGCTGGCCACACTTGTATTATACGCCATAGGCTACGCAATTCTTCGAGTGTGTGGACTTCGGCTCCGATACGAATCTAAATCAATTGACCAATTAGCCGACGAATCAAGTGGTGAAAATAATTCGGTCGACCAAAACACTTCAAATTGACCGCAGAGTAAGACTAAAGCAAACCACGCTCACCGACGCGTTCCTCGCCGCTTCTTCCAAAGGGAAAAGCGTTTGAGCAGCTTAGATTCGCACTTTACTGCAACTCTCAACTCACGCTTTCCGATCTCACGCTTTCACAATTTTGCTTGATTCCCCATTCCCCATTCCCCATTCCCCATTCCTCACTGCTCACTCCCCACCGCTCACCGCTCATCCCGTCCGCCCGTCACCCATTTCGTTCCCGAACCCGGCTTCACCGCGTCGCGGACAATCACGCCCGGATGACGGGCAATCTTGTCCGAAAACACGCGGGCATCTTCGATGATCGGCCGTAGTCGCCTGGTCAGGTCGTTAATGTTCTGGGCAGCTTCATTCAGTTGTTGATAGACCTCGGGGTTGTTGATCAACTGACCGAGCGAGCCTTCGCGACTATTCAGTGAGCGGCTGAATTGCTCGACCTGGCCCAGCAGGTCGTTGAGTCGGGCCACGCTGCTGTCGATGTTTCCGACGATCGCCCCGCCCCGATCGCCCAGCGGTTTGGTCAGCCCTTCGAGATTGGCCAGATTGCTGTCGACCAATCGCATGGCTCGTTCGATGCCGACGATCGCGCCTTGCGTGTTTTGTAATAGCGTGGGCAATTCGGCGAGCGAGCGCTTGAGGTTGGCCTTGACCACGTCATCGCCCAAGATGTCGTCAACGTTGTTCATCGCTTTTTGAAAGCTGCCGAGTGCCAATTCGGTTTGGTTGACGATGCGATCGATCTTGTCGCTGTTGCGATCGAACATGTTGTTCATGTTGCGAGCCAGCCGTCCGACTTCTTGCCCAGCCGCTTCGAGCGAAGTCGCGGTCCGCGCCAAATCGTCTTTGAGATCGGCGAACGAATCCAACGGGTTGCCGGCTACCCGCCCTTGGATGGTCGAACCCGGCGGAACCACGGCATCGGACGCGCGGCTCTTCAGCGGCGGCAAAGGGGCAGGAGCAGGTGCCGGTCGCGGATTGTCGGGGTCGTCGGGCAACTCG
The DNA here is from genome assembly GCA_043737375.1 of Planctomycetia bacterium. Taxonomy (GTDB): domain Bacteria; phylum Planctomycetota; class Planctomycetia; order Pirellulales; family JALHPA01; genus JAWXCH01. The sequence continues at coordinate 1,394 of JAYTAU010000716.1, read as the reverse complement.
GGACGCAGTGTTTTTTGTTCAATCGGATTGCCGGGATCTGCTTGAAGTTCGGGGCGAAATGTTTTCTGTTCGACCGGCTGGGAATTTTGTGCGCCGACATCGGCAAACGGATCGGGTCGGCGAATCACTTCTAATTGCGAATCTCCCAGTAGCGAACTGGTGATACGAATCTCGTCGCTTTCCCAAATCTTGCGATCGCGATCGATCTCGAGCGTGACGAGTACTTGGTCGTTTTCGTCGAATTTCACATCCGTCACGCGACCGATCAGAATGCCGCTACGTCGCACGGGCGTATCTTTGGCCACTCCGGGCGCTTGCGGAAAACGCACGTGAATGGTGTAGCTCCCCTTGACCAGCGAGGGGAACTCGCCGAACAACAGAATCAGAATACCCGTGATGATGATCGTGGCCAGCACCATCACCCCGACGCGAAATTGTACGACACGTTCGTCCATGGCAGCACCGTTGATGATTAAGATTGATGCTCTGTAGGGAACGGCCTCTGTGCCGTTCCGGAACCAATAGCAAGGCCGGAACGCCACGGAGGGAATTCCCTACAGATACTTACATCCCACCTCCTCCATTCCTTCACTCCTTCATTCCTATCTCCCTCTTCCCGCAGCATGCATCTCGGTCAGCCGTTCGCCGGCCTCGCCGCGCACGAACTGCGAGACGCGCCGGTCGCGACTTCGCTCGAGTTCCGCCGGCGGACCGTCGAACACGATCTGCGGTTCACCCTCCGCCAGCCGGCTGATCGGCATCAACATCACGACCCGATCGGCAACTTTTTTGGCCGTGTTCATGTCGTGCGTAACAACGATGCTGGTCACGAGATGGACTTTGCGGGTTCGCAAAATCAACTCGTTGATCACGTCGCTCATGATTGGGTCCAATCCGGTCGTCGGCTCGTCGTACAACATCAATTCGGGATTCAACGCCAATGCCCGCGCCAAGCCGACTCGTTTTCGCATCCCGCCCGATAACTCCGCGGGCCGCTTGGTGACGACCGAAGCGGGCAGCCCGACTTCGGACAACAGTTGCAATACAATTTGGCGGACTTCGCTATCGGGCTTTTTGCTATGTTCTTTGAGCGGGAAAGCGACGTTCTGGGCGACGGTCAGGCTGTCGAACAGCGCTGCCTGCTGAAATACGAATCCGAATCGCATCCGCTCGCGTGTCAGATCGCGCTCGGACAGCAGGGCCAGATCGCGGCCATCGAACAGGACTTCGCCTTCAGTCGGTCGGATCAGGCCGATGATTGATTTCAACAACACGGTTTTACCGCAACCGCTTTCGCCGATGATGACCAGGGTTTGTCCGCGCGGCACTAGGAGCGTGATGTTGCGTAGCACGGACTGCCGCCCAAAGCGAACGTTCAGTTCGCGGGTTTCGAC
>JAYTAU010000715.1:0-6570 GCA_043737375.1 Planctomycetia bacterium | reverse complement strand
ACGCCAAGTACGACCAGCTTATCCGCCAGGCGCAGCTCGAACCTGACGAAAAACAACGTGGCGAGTACTTTCATCAGGCTGAAACCATTTTGATGGATGAACTGCCGCTGATTCCGATCTTTTTCTACGTGACGACCAGCATGTCGAAGCCATACGTTCAGGGTTACTATCCCAACTATCACGATGTCCATCCGCTCAAGGGAATGAAAATCGATCCAGCCGAGAAGCGTCGCGTGTTAACCAGTCCCCTTTCAACCGGCGGGAAACGCTAGTGCTTGCCTTCATCGCGCGTCGCTTGGTTTGGATGGTGATCACACTGTGGGTCGTATTTACCGTAACCTTTTTCTTGATGCGTGCCGTGCCGGGCGGACCGTTCGCCAGCGAACGCGTATCTGATCCGGTAATTGAGAAAAATCGGCTGGCGCGATATGACTTGGACAAAAGCCGCGGCGAACAGTACGTGCGCGAGCTGACCAACTATCTGCGGTTCGACTTCGGTCATTCGCTCAAGCTGTCGGATTATTCCGTCAACGAGGTCATTTCGGAAGGATTGCCGATCTCGATGTCGCTGGGAATTCTAGCACTGCTATTCGCGCTCGGTTTGGGGCTGACCGCGGGCGTGGTTTCGGCCGTCTGGCGCGGCTCGGCCCTCGATGTCGCGCTAATGTCGGTGGCGACGATCGGGATTGCGCTGCCGAGTTTCATCCTCTGTAGCTTGGCGATTTTGCTGTTCGTGTTTGTCTGGCCGATCTTTCCGGCGGCCGGTTGGGGACGTGTCGAGAACCTCGTGCTGCCGGCGATCTGTTTGGGCGCGCCGTATGCTGCCTATATCGCACGGTTGAGTCGCACCGGCATGTTGGATGTGCTGTCACAAGATTACATTCGCACCGCCTATGCCAAGGGGCTGCCGCGACGAACGGTGATTTTGCGTCACGCGATGCGCGGGGCAATTCTGCCCGTGATCAGTTACTTGGGACCGGCCGTCGCCGGCGTGCTGACCGGATCGTTGGTCGTCGAATATATCTTCGCCATTCCCGGGCTGGGGATGCACTTTGTTCAGGCCGCTGTGCAGCTCGACTACCCGCTCTGCATGGGACTGGTGATGCTGTATACGGCGATCTTGTACACGATGAACTTTTTGGTCGATCTGTCGTACACGTTCCTCGACCCGCGGGTGAAGCTGTCGTAGACCGGAAACTATTCCGGTTCGAATACTTGAGAAGCGGAATGAATTCCGTTTTTATATCGCCCCCATGACCGAACCAACGAACGACGATCTGCCGCAGGAATCTACCGTTAAGATATTCCATCCGCATTTGCCCGCACACTCCGACAGCGAGCTAGCGCGTTACGCAGAATTGTTGCGCGAGGCTAAATCAATCCAGGGAGTGTCACTCGGTCGCAGTGCATGGAGGCGCTTGCGGCGCAATCGCATCGCCATGCCGGCATTATCGTTCTTGGTTTTCATTTCGCTCGTGGCGTTGCTCGCGCCGCTGCTGCCGCTAGCGCCGCCGCGCAAAATAAACTTGGATAGCAAATTCGCGGCACCCGTCACATCGCCGTTGTGGATCGAAAACGAAGCTTTGCCCAAGGTACTGTCCGACGATTCGCGCGCCTTGCTTGATCAAGGATTTGGCGACTTGGGCCCCGTGGGCACGCAATTGCTCCATTGGCGAATCAAACTGTTTGGCCGCACGACGCTCAACTGCGTCTGCGGCACCGATCAGTTGGGGCGAGACATGCTGGCCCGATTGGTTTGGGGAGCACGTATCTCGCTGGCCGTGGGACTGGTCGCGACATTGGTTTCGTTGGCGATCGGCGTATCGTACGGAGCGATCGCAGGCTATGTGGGGGGCTGGGTCGACAACGCCATGATGCGCGTCGTCGACATGCTGTATTCGATTCCGTTTATCTTCGTCGTCATTTTTATTATCAGCGTGCTGAGCGACCCGTACTTCAAAACCCGCCTGGCCGATCGCGGGATCGACCGCATTTTCGTATTCTTCTTTCTGGTCGGTGCGATTTATTGGCTGACCATGTCGCGCGTCGTGCGCGGGCAGATCATCTCGCTCAAGCAGAATCAATTTGTCGAAGCCGCGCGCGTCATCGGCGCAAGTCAACTGCGGATTATCTTCCGCCACCTGGTGCCCAATTTATTGAGCGTGGTGATCGTCTATCTAACGCTGACCATCCCCAACGTGATGCTATTCGAGGCATTTTTATCGTTTCTTGGCTTGGGGGTCGAACCGCCCGATGTGTCGTGGGGACTGCTGGCAAACGAAGGGGTGAAGGTCATCACGCCGATCCAGATTTATTGGTGGCTGGTCGCGTTTCCGAGCCTGGCCTTGGGGCTGACATTATTCTCATTGAACTTTCTCGGCGACGGGCTGCGCGACGCGCTCGACCCTCGCTTAAAAAATCGTTGACCAAGAAAGATATTCACCACAGAGTCACCGAGAACACGGAGAGCAGCAGAAAGGAGATTCATTGATGGAGGAGCAGGATTCATTAACGCAGGTCGTGATTGGCGCCGCCATTGAAGTACATCGTGAACTCGGTCCGGGATTGATCGAATCGGTGTATCAAAAGTGCTTGGTTCATGAATTAACTTTACGAAATATTTCCTGCAAACCGCGGTATCGCTTGCCCATCCTCTATAAAGGTCAGGTGATCACTGACGATGATTTGGAAATAGACATCTACTTCCCGGGGCGACTGGTTGTTGAACTGAAATCTGTCGAGAAGCTCGCGCCAATCCATGAAGCGCAACTACTAACGTACCTTCGCTTGAGTAAGACCCATACCGGACTAATTATTAACTTTAATGTGCGACTACTCAAAGACGGTTTGAAGAGGATGGTTCTCTAATATCTGCTCTTATCTCAGTGTCCTCTGTGACTCTGTGGTGAAGGCCCCTTGGTGAATATCGAATGGCTCTGCTCGAAGTTGACAATCTGACCGTCGAATTCAAAACCGACGATGGCATCATTCGCGCCGTCGATGGTGTCAGCTACATTCTCGAAGCCGGCGAAACGCTAGGCATCGTCGGCGAAAGCGGTTCGGGCAAAAGCGTCAGCAGTCTGGCCCTACTGGGACTTATTCCTCGACCGCCCGGAAAAGTCGTCGCTGGTCGGGCGATGTTCGACGGTCGCGATTTGCTTTCATTGAGCCAACGCGAGATCTCCAAAATTCGCGGCAATCGTATCGCGATGATCTTCCAAGACCCGATGACAGCGCTGAATCCGTTCTTGACGATCGCCGAGCAGCTAACCGAAGTCACGCGGCTGCATCTGCGACACACGGCCGCGCAAGCGCACAAGCATGCAATCGAGATGCTCGAACGGGTCGGACTGGCAGACGGCGGTCGCCGGATCGACGACTATCCGCACCAGTTTTCCGGCGGAGAGCGACAACGCATGATGATCGCCATGGCCTTGGCATGCCGGCCGAAAATTCTGATCGCCGACGAACCGACCACCGCGCTCGATGTGACGATTCAAGCTCAAATTCTCGAGCTAATGGCCGAGCTGCAACGCGAGATCGGCATGGCTATCGTGCTAATTACGCATGACCTAGGCGTGGTCGCCGGAACTTGCCGCCGCGTTAACGTGATGTACGCCGGCAAGTTTGTCGAAGAGGCCGCAGTCGGCGATCTGTTCGCACGACCGCGCCACCCGTATACGGTCGGATTGTTGAACTCCATCGCGCGGCTCGATAGCGATCATCAGCGATTGACTCCCATCATCGGCCAACCACCCGACTTGGCACGTTTACCCACTGGTTGCACGTTTCATCCGCGCTGCCCAAACCGCATCGAGCCGTGCCCGCTAGAATATCCGGGCACGACCGTCGAAGCTAACGGCCGGAAGTTCACTTGCTACAATCCGACCGAAGTTTCAACCGACATAGGATCCGTTCCAGCATTGCATGTCCAATAGCACCTCGAATACTTTCAGTAGCTCTGAACCAATTCTGGCGCAAGTCGTGGGCGAGCCGTTGCTCGAAGTGCGCGATTTGAAGGTTCATTTTCCGTTCTCACGCGGCTGGCTGTTCAATCGCACGCACGGTGTGATTCGCGCGGTCGATGGAGTCAGCTTCACCGTACACGAGGGCGAAACGCTGGGGCTGGTCGGCGAATCGGGCTGCGGAAAAAGCACCACGGCGCGGGCAATCTTGCAGCTCATCCGACCGACTTCCGGCGAGGTTCACTGGCGCGGATCGCGAATCGATACTTTTAACGAGCGAGCCATGCGGCCGTATCGGCGGCAAATGCAGATGATCTTTCAAGATCCGTTTGCATCGCTCAACCCACGCATGACCGTCGGTGAAATCGTCGCCGAGCCGATGCGAATTTTCAGTCTGCACGAGCCGAATCGACGCAAGCTCGAAGTGCTACGACTGTTGGATCTGGTCGGGTTGAATCCGCGGTTTCTCAATCGGTATCCTCACGAATTTTCGGGCGGGCAGCGGCAGCGAATCGGCATCGCCCGCGCGTTGGCGGTCAATCCGCGGATCATTCTGTGCGACGAGCCGGTCTCCGCGCTCGACGTTTCGATTCAAGCGCAGGTCATCAATCTGTTGATGGATTTGCAGCGCCAACTAGGGCTGGCCTATCTGTTCATTGCCCACGATCTGTCGATCGTGCGACACATCTCGACGCGAATCGCGGTCATGTATCAGGGCAAGATCGTCGAGTCGGCATCGGCAGATACGTTGTACAAGCAACCACAGCACCCGTACACGCAGGCGCTACTTGCGGCGGTGCCGATTCCGGATCCGGTAATTGAACGGAAGCGAAAACAGTTCAATCAAAGCTCGGAGTCACGGAGACACTGAGAAAAGAGCAGGTTGTCCTACAAAAGTGAATTTGCATTTACGCTGCGACGATTTTTTACGCTAGTGAAGACTCTCACTTGTGCTCGGAATGATCGGATCGTGAAGTCCTTCAAAGGAATTGCCGAGTCTTGTTTCAGTTCCGCCGGCCTATATGAGACTGCTAATGGGACGACCGATAAATAACTTCCGGGTTTTTATGCAAGACGGCACATAATTCGGCGTGCTAGCAGATTTGAAATCGGGATGTTATTTATCGGTCGGTCCTAAGCACTCGATCTTAACTTTGGCACAGGGCGGGTATAAATCAACGGACGCATTTTGTTACCCAATCTACAAAAAAACTACACGCTTCGTTTTCGCCGTCAAATCGCCTGACGTCCGATCGCTCTCCTCTCTCACTGTAATATACTTCCCACGATTCCTCAAACTTGTCAATGCAATACGCTTCATTCGGAAAACCGCCATTTAACGAATATGCACTGCGTGGAATGTTAGACATATCCAACCGCTCTTGTATGTCCACAAGTCTCATTTCGATATCTCCTTTAAAAATCCTTCTTTAAGTAAAGTTTTGATAGTTTTATCAAGTTTGTACTGCATACCCATGCCCGGTTGGTCAAACCAGGGAGCCGTTCGCCAGGCCGTGGATTTGTCCCGATTGGCGACTGCTTTATCCCGAAGGGATTGAATCTCATAGCCCTGGGTCGCGGAGAGCGCACCCAGGGTCAACGCTAAGCCACGGTTATCCCGAAGGGATTACATCCAAGGCTGGTGCGATGAATAACGCGACTTGTTCGGCCTGTTACTTTGATGTAACCCCGTTGGGGTAACGGCTGAGGTGATGACCTACCCAGGGTGCGCTTCGCGACCCTGGGCTATGGGATGTAACCGCTTCGCGGTACGGCAACTCGTGTCAGCGGTTTCTTTTTAAGCTGTGGAGATACCTATGCTTTGGGAGAGGGGGATAGTAAGGAAGTTATTTTCCTTCCGCCGCAAAAGTATCATTTTCCTCTGTGTCTCAGCGTCTCCGCGGTATTTGTATCCGCCTTGGTTGGTGCTTTTGCAAGCCCGCGGGCAATAAACCACGCGAACGCAAACACCAGCGAATAAAATGTCAACACCGCCGTGAGTACCGCCGGAAAGTAATCGCGGATCAGCACTAACATCGGCGGTTCGGCGCTCGTCGGCACACGACGGAAGACCGTGCCTTGCATATTGTCCTTGGTGCCGGCCTCGGCTTTCCAGGCTAACCATTTATCGATCTCGACTTGATCGCTCATCTGTGCGACGACCGTGGTTCGTAGGTGTACCATTGCCAAGACAATTGCCGTGACCGTGGCCAAATAAATGACCAGCCAAACGATGTTCGATGTACGATGCGTGGCAGCCTGCATGAACTACGTTGCAATCATTGTTTGTAGGATCTGCGGAATGATCGCTCGCAAAGCGCGGGCCCGATGGCTGAGGGCCGCCTTCACGTTCGAGCCCAGTTCGGCAAAAGTTCGATGGTATTCGACGACCTCAAAATAAGGATCGTATCCGAAGCCGCCGATACCCGAGGGCTCGGTGCGAATCAACCCGTCGCAACGACCGCAACTTTCGGCGCGCACATTTCCGTCGGGGTCCGACAGTGCTGCGTAGCAGACGTAGTGAGCGGTTCGGCGTGGCCCCGGCACATCGCGCAGCTTCTCGATCAGCAGTCGATTGTTCGAATCGTCGGTTGCGCCGGTGCCG
>JAYTAU010000714.1:0-6574 GCA_043737375.1 Planctomycetia bacterium | reverse complement strand
CGCGCTGGATGAATGCTACGCGGCCGGCTATCTGGGCAAAAATATCTTGGGCAGCGAATATTCGCTCGATATCTATCTGCACAAAGGAGCCGCCGCCTACATTTGCGGCGAAGAGACCGGGCTGATCGAAAGCCTCGAAGGCAAGCGGGCTTGGCCGCGGATCAAACCGCCGTTTCCCGCCATCGAAGGACTCTTTCGCAAACCGACGGTCGTCAACAATATCGAGACCGTCGCTTGCGTCACGCACATCATCAACCGCGGCGCCGACTGGTTCAAGTCGATGGGCGTGCCGTCCGATCCCAACAACCCGCGCGACCCGGGCAGCTACGGGCCGAAGCTGTATTGTCTTAGCGGTCACGTGAACAAGCCGGGATGTTACGAAGCGCCGTTGGGGATTACTTGTCGTGACCTGATCGACGAGTACGGCGGCGGCATTTGGAAAGGTCGCAAGGGCAAAGCGGCGATTCCCGGCGGCATCAGCATGGGACTTCTGACCGAGGCCGAGTTCGACACCAAGCTTGATTTCGCCGGGCCGGGCAAAGTCGGTTGCTTGGGTCTGGGCACGGCGGCCGTGGTCGTGCTGGATGAAACCGTGTCGATGGTCGATTTTCTGCACAATAGTTGCCGGTTTTTCCAACACGAAAGCTGCGGTCAATGCACGCCGTGCCGAGAAGGCACCGCCTGGGCGTTGACGATGATGAACCGCATCAAGGCCGGTCGCGGACGATTGAAAGACCTCGATCTGCTGTTGGAAATCGGCGACACCATCGGCACGATACCCGGCAGTACGATTTGCGGACTGGCCGACGGCGCGGCCTGGCCGATGAAGAACGCCATCCGCAAGTTCCGCGCGGAGTTCGAAGAGTACATCAAACAGAGTAACCCCAGCGGGTATATGGAAACCCAACCGGCGATGGCGTTACCAATTTTGGCGGGAGTGCATTAGTTCGTAGCAAGTCAATTCAATGGCCAGCGGCTCACAATTTCAATACCCGGACTCAACCACATTCGTAGCCCGAATGCAGGGGCTGTTGGCAATGACTGACCAACTGGCGGAAGGAGTGGACGTAACGCTTCGCGCTGCGAAGGCAGAAGCTGATAAGTTAGGTGCGAAGTTGGTCATAGTCGGCGGCGTGGCGGTCATCTGGCACGGTTACGAACGCACGACCAAAGATCGCGATGTGTTGGTCGACTGTCACCATGCACACGATTTGGGATTGCACTTGTGGGATCACGCGGACTGGGAGCGATTGGAACTTCGCGAATACGCGTTTTTGTACCGTCCGACCGGCGTGCAGTTGGATTTTTTGGTCGGCCGAGACTTGATGACATTGGGACAACCCTATTACTTTCCAGAACCGCACGAGGTCGAACAGGTTACGCCGATCGAAGAAATTCCGGTGATCGGCCTACACGACTTGCTGTGGTTCAAACTGTTGGCTGGACGCTTGCAAGATGTGGCCGACATGATGGAATTGATCAAACTGCATTTAAAAGACATCGAACCCGACCGCGTGCTCTCGAAACTCGACCCACTGGACGACGAACGAAAAAACAAGTTCCTGGAGATCATGACCAACGCCCCGAAAGAAATCGCCGCCGAGCGCCGGCTAGGGCAAGGGAACACCTGGACAAAGCCTAAGCCGCGAGAGCCGCGACCGCCAGAAGCCTAACTCCCACAACGTATCCCCTCTCCCTCTGGGAGAGGCAGCGAGGTAACGCGTCGGTGAGGGTTTGAACTGAGCTACTTATAAGCACATCCAATTTTCGTAATTTTGTTTAACTGTAATTTTCCAGCCAAACGAAACGGCCCCAACGAGTTTGGCCGCAAATGAACGCGAATAAACGCAAATAATTGATTTCCGATTCGCGTTTATTTGCGTTCATTCGCGGCCATTTATTTTCGAACCACCTCAGACGGCCAACCTGTCATTAACCGCTAATACTTCATGGGAATAGTCATCGTCGACGGACAAGAAATTGAAGTCGCCGACCACGAGCGCCTCAATGGCATCGAGGTCGCCAAGCGGGCCGGCGTCGACATTCCGCACTACTGCTGGCACCCGGGCCTCTCGGTCGTTGCCAGTTGCCGCATGTGCTTGGTCGAAACCGGGACCAAAGCCGCCGACACCGGCAAGATCACCATGCTGCCCAAGTTGGTGCCGGCGTGTCAAACGCCCGCCAAAGCCGGCACGGTATTTGTGACCGAGAGCGACAACGTGCGGCGCGCTCGCGCAATGGTCGAAGAGGATCTGTTGATCGATCATCCGATCGACTGCCCGATCTGCGATAAGGCGGGCGAGTGCCTGTTGCAAGACTATCACTTCGAGCATGGCCAAACCGAACGCCGCGCCGATGTGCGGCCGTTCACCAGCCGCCGCCGCGACATGGGCCCCACGGTCACGCTGTTTGTCGATCGTTGCGTGATGTGTACGCGTTGCGTACGTTTCACCCGCGAGGTCAGCGGAAAGAGCGAACTGTTGGTGATCAATCGCGGCAGCCACGAAGAGATCGACATTTTCCCCGGCTATCCGCTCGACAACAAAATGTCGGGCAACGTCGTTGACCTGTGTCCCGTCGGTGCCCTGGGCGACAAAGACTTTCTGTACAAGCAGCGCGTCTGGTTCATGAAAAAGCACAACGGCGTCTGCGCCGGCTGCTCGACCGGTTGCTCGATCTATGTCGAAGAGAATCAAGACGCCGTGTATCGGCTCAAGCCGCGCGACAACCAATTCATCAACGGACACTGGATGTGCGACGAGGGGCGCTACAATTATGCCTACATCCATCGCGCCGATCGGCTGCTGGAACCGCGACGACGCACTGATGAAGGCAACACTGCGGTCGTCGCGCCCGCGACTTCGCCGTCACGTAGTGCCACGCCATCCAACGGCCATGCTCAAAAGTATCTCAACGTCGAATGGTCGCATATTCCGCGTTTGCTAGAAGCACATCTGGCCGGCAAGAATTTCTCGGGCCGCTTGGGGGTGGTGATCTCGCCCTTTCAAACGGTCGAGGACGCGTATCTGCTCTGCAAACTGGCTCGCAGTATCGACAGTAATGCCCTGCTGGCGATGGGCCCCGTGCCGGTCGAAGGGCATGACGAGAAGTTCAAGAGCGGCTTTATCATCCATGCCGAGAAATGCCCGAATCGGCGCGGTGTGGAAGCAGTGCTAGAACATTTTGACGACGGAACCGGCGCTCGCGGCGCGGCAACGACTTGGGAGCAATTTCTCGGTGCGCTCGATGCCAGTGAAATCACCGTCGCTTGGGTCGCCGCCGGATATCGCGAACCTTGGATCGACGAAGCGACCGCCGCGCGTTTCGACCAGCTCAAACTACTGATCGTACACGACCTGTTCGACTCGCCGCTTTGGCAACGCGCCACGTATCAATTGCCCGGCGCGGGCTACGCCGAACGATCGGGTTCGTACGTCAATTATCAAGAGCGGCTGCAGTCGTTCAAATGGGCCATCCGTCCGCCCGCCGGCGTGCATGTCGAGGGACATTTGTTCTGGCAGCTACTCGGCATGACGGGCATGTACAATGCCCGCGCGGTGATGAACGAAGTGGCCGGCGAGATACCGTACTTTGCCGCGGCGATGGATCCCGTGCCCGCAACGGGAGTGGACCTGAAGGCGAATTTGCTCGCCAGCACAGCTAAGTAATGGAAAACACACCAATGCAAATTCGGAAAGCGTGAATTCGGAAAGCGTGAGATGAGACAAGCAGTTTGGCAACCTAGGAAAATCGCCATTTTACGTATATCGATTTTGATTCATGTGGGCCGTTGGCCGCACCGCTAAGCAGCCTCTGGTCTTCAAACGGCGATTCACTCCGCACTACCAACTCCGAACTTAGCATTTCCTAGCCCCTGACCCCCGATCCCTAACCCCTTCATGTCGCCGACCACGATCGAAGCCCTGATCAAAATCGCCCTGATGCTCGCCGGCTTGATGACGGCCGCCGCGTATCTGGTGCTGTTGGAGCGTTGGATGGCGGCTTGGATTCAAGATCGCCAAGGGCCCAACCGCGTCGGCTTTCCGATCGAAGTGCTGATCCCCAGCGCGCCAAAATGGAAGTTCTTCGGTCTGGGACAACCGCTGGCCGATGGGCTGAAATTCATCTTCAAGGAAGAATACACGCCGGCGCACGTCAACAAGGTTTTGTTTCTGCTGGCGCCGATCGTGATTTTGTCCGCCGCGTTGGCCATCTTCGCCGTGATTCCGTTTGGGAGTGTATTACCGCCGATCGATTTTGACGCGGTTGGTATCGAAGGCGTGCCGCAGCCCATTCAATTGGTCGTTGCGCCTGGCTTCGACGTCGGCATGATCTATGTCTTTGCGTTGTCGAGTATCGCGGTCTATGGCGTGATCCTTGGCGGTTGGGCCAGCAACAACAAATACAGCTTCCTCGGTGGGCTGCGCAGCAGTGCGCAGTTAATTGCTTACGAAATACCGCTGGGGCTTGGGCTATTGGGTGTCGTACTCTGGAGTGGTTCGCTACGGCTCGAAACGATCATCGGCGATCAAGCGATTACCGGCGTTTGGAATGCCGTCGTCCAGCCGCTGGGGCTGTTGGTATTTGTCGTGGCCTCGTTCGCCGAGGCGGCCAGGTTGCCGTTCGACCTGCCCGAGGCCGAACAAGAATTGATCGGCGGCTATCACACCGAATACGCGGGCATGAAACTGCTGCTGTTTCTGATTGCCGAATTTTTGCACATGGTGACGGCGGCGTTTTTGATCGTGATTTTGTTCTTCGGCGGCTGGCATTTGTGGGGGCTGACCGGATCGACCGACGAGGTCACCTGGCCGATCGCCATCCTGCGCGTGTTGGTGTTGTCGTTCAAAACGCTGGGCGTGATTGTGTTCTTCATGATGGTGCGTTGGAGCTGGCCGCGCTTCCGTTTCGATCAATTGATGTCGCTGGCTTGGAAGGTGATGTTGCCTTTGGGTTTGGTGAATTTGGTGTTGGTGGCGATTCTGGCCGAGTATCGTGAACAAATCGTTAGTGCATTCGGGACCGAGTCGATCTGGCCGATCGTGCTAATTAGCTGGGGTGTTACGATCGGCACTTGGGTGATTGCCGGTATTGCCGCGCCGTTGTCGACCGACAATCGACCGCGTCCCGGTTTGCGACCCCTGGACGCCGAGCGGCAACTTAGTGGATAACGAGCAACTACGAAAACAGGAAGATAGCCACAGAGGACACGGAGAGCACGGAGAATTGAATGGGGAAATCGGAATGGAGAGTGGGGAATGAAAGCGGATTGGATTACTGGCCATCCCGAGTGACTGTCACATGCTACTCGTTCCCCATTCCACATTCGCCCTTCCCCATTTTCTTCGCTCGGTGTCCTCTGTGATCTCTGTGGCTATATTTGTAAATCAATCAAGAAACTGAAATCGATCAATGCAAGCAAACGACCTTGATGTGAAGTGGCTCGAAGAGCCTCGGCTGGGACTAGCCGGCAAGATGTACTTGCCGCTGTTCATCCAAGGGCTGACCACGACCACGAAGCACCTCTTCAGTAAAAAGCTGACCGTCAGCTTCCCCGAAGAACGACCGCACATCGGCAATCCGTTGATTTATCGCGGCGTACATCGGCTCAATAAGGACGATCAAGGCCGGGTGAAGTGCGTGGCATGTTTCTTATGCGCGACGGCTTGCCCGGCGCATTGCATCGACATTGTTGGGGTGGAAAGCCCCTGGCCCGATCGCGAGAAATACCCCGAGAGCTTCACCATCGACGAGTTGCGTTGCATTTTTTGCGGCATGTGCGAAGAGGCTTGCCCGGTCGATGCGATCGAGCTGACGAGCTTTTTCGACCTGACCGGCCGCAGCCGCGAAGAAATGATATTCGACAAAGAGAAACTGCTCAGTGTGTACGACATGACCAAAGACGACGAACCGATGAAGTCGCACACGATGGGTGTTCAGGCGCCGAGCAAATGACGGTGAGGCTAGAGACTGGGGGCTAGAGGCTGGGGCTGGAGGCTAAAAGAAAAAAACTCGTTCGTTGTACGGCCTTACGTAATTCGTCCTTCGTAATTTGTAATTCACTTCGCACTACCAACTCCGTACTTCCCGAATGAGCTCGACCCAAATCTATCTCGGCGCAATTGCGATGGTCCTAATGGCCGTCGGCATGTGGCTGATGTTGCCCCGCGGCAATGCGCCGGGCCGACTAGTGGGTGCGCTTTGCGGCGTCGCCAGCTTGGTGCTGTTTGCCGGTTTGGGCATGCACATGGAGACCGCCGGTACCGAGTTTGTTTTCGGTGTTCTGGCGGTCGTGACGATCGTCTCGGCCGCCGCCACGGTGACGTTCAACAATCCTGTGTACTGCGCGATTTGGTTCGCATTGTCGCTGCTCAGCACAGCCGGCTTGTTCATGTTGCAAGGGGCACAATTCCTGGGTGTTGCTACCGTAGTCGTTTACGCAGGCGCAATTCTGGTGACGTTTCTATTCGTGTTGATGCTCGCTCAGCCCGAAGGCCAAGCCTATTACGACCGTGTCAGTTGGGAAGGCATGCTCTCGGCAACCGCCGGTGCCGTGCTGGTCGGCGTGCTGACA
>JAYTAU010000713.1:0-6582 GCA_043737375.1 Planctomycetia bacterium | reverse complement strand
ATAATAATTTTCCTCTGCATTTCATTCGCGTTCATTCGTATCCATTCGCGGCTAACTTACTTTCGCCTGCTCCGTGCCTCCGCGTCTCCGTGGTGAAGCCGCTCAACGCGTCACAAATTTCGCCGTGGGATTGAACCATCCTCCGTCAGCGGCAATCAGTTGCTCGGACTCGACCGGACCCCACGTACCGGGTTCATAGAACTGAATGGGCGTGACGTTGCCCAAAATCGGGTCGACGATTCGCCAGGCCGATTCGACTTCGTCCTGCCGAGTAAACAGTGTCGCATCCCCTTCGGCTGCATCGGTCAACAGCCGCTCGTAAGGTTCGATATCTTGCGGACTTTGATGGGTAGCATCCAGCTCGACCACTTCGCCGCGCATCTGATCGCCGGCGACTTTTGCCAAAGTGCCCAGGCCGATCACTACCTCGGGATTCATGCGAAAACGAAAATAATTCGCGTCGCACATGCCTTGCTCGCGCAACATCGGTTGCGGCGGGCGTTGAAAACGGACCAGCACTTCAGTGGCGGTCGCCGGCAGATGCTTGCCCACCCGCACATAAAAGGGCACGCCGGCCCAACGCCAAGTCTTGACCGCCAGCTTGACTGCGGCAAATGTCTCGACGGTCGAATCGGGCGCGACGCCGGCTTCTTTTCGATAGCCGGTGAATTGTCCGCGCACCAAGTTCTCGGGCGTGAGCGGGGCGATATTCTTCAGCACTTTGACTTTTTCGTCACGCATGGCCTCGGCATCGTCGCCGGCCGGAGGCTCCATGGCCACGGCCGCGACAAGCTGCAGCATGTGGTTTTGCAGCACGTCGCGAATCGCGCCGGCTTCTTCATAAAATCGCCCGCGTCCTTCGACGCCGAATGCCTCGCCCATAGTGATCTGCACACTTTGCACATAATGTCGATTCCAGAGCGGTTCCAAAATCGTATTGGCAAAACGAAAGTAGAACAGATTCAGCACCGGCTCTTTGCCCAAGTAATGATCGATACGAAATACCGACGACTCGGGAAAAAACGAGTGCAATACTTGATTCAGCGCGATAGCTGAAGCCAAGTCGCGACCAAAAGGTTTTTCAACGACCACGCGCGCGTTCTCGACAGCGCCGCATTTGGCTAGCCCCTCGGCCACCGTGGCAAACATGCTCGGCGGAATTGCCAAGTAATGCAGCGGTCGGACCGCTGTGCCCAGCTTTTCTCGCAACTCTTCAAATGTCGCGGGAGAATTGTAATCGCCGTCGACATAATTCAACATCGAACACAATTTGGCAAAGGCCGCTTCGTCGATCTCGCCATGTTTCTGCAAGCTGTCGCGCGCTCGGGCTCGAAACTGATCCAAATTCCAACCCGCCTTGGCCACGCCGATGACCGGCATGTTCAGGTGGCCGCGTTGAACCATCGACTGTAGTGCCGGAAAGATTTTTTTGTAGGCCAGATCGCCCGTGGCCCCAAAGAAAACCAGCGCGTCGGAATGCGCTGCGTGTGCAGCGTTGCCAAGTTCGGCGGTCATACGGGGCACCTTATTTGTGGTCCGTGGCGGCTGCGGCACTTTTTTCGACATGCCCGCCAAATTCGTAGCGCAAAGCCGAGAGCAGTTTGTCGGCAAAATCGGCCTCGCCGCGCGATGCAAAACGTTCGTACAGCGCCGCGCAGAGTACCGGAACGGGAACCGACTCGTCGATCGCCGCGTTAATCGTCCAGCGCCCCTCGCCCGAGTCGGACACACGCCCCGCAAAGCTTGCCAGGTCGCCGTGTTTGACCAACGTGCCGGCCGCCAGATCGAGCAGCCACGATGAGATGACACTGCCGCGCCGCCAGACTTCCGCAATATCGGCCAGATTCAAATCGTATTGATACAGCTCGGGATTTCGCAGCGGCGTCGTCTCGGCATCCGCATCGCGAGTGTGCTTGCCGACGTTGGCATGTTTGAGAATGTTCAACCCTTCGGCATACGCGGCCATCAGCCCGTATTCGATGCCGTTATGCACCATTTTGACAAAGTGCCCGGCACCACTCGGCCCGCAATGCAGGTAGCCCAACTCGGCGGTGGGATCCAACTGCCGTGAGCGCTCGAACGATTGTGTTGCTGGTCTAGCGACGTTTTCGCGACCGGCAGTGCGCGGAATGTCTCCCGCGCCGGGAGCCAGTGCGGCAAAGATCGGATCGAGAGCTTGAACGGCCCCGGCATCCCCGCCGATCATCAGGCAGTAGCCGCGCTCAAGTCCCCAGACGCCGCCGCTGGTTCCTACATCGAGATAGTGTACACCCTGAGCGGAGAGCAATTTCGATCGACGAAGATCATCATGATAGTAGGAATTTCCGCCGTCGATCAGAATATCGCCGGGCATAAGTAGCGGCGCAATGCCCGCGATCGTCGCATCGACGACCGCTGCCGGAACCATCATCCAGACCGCTCGCGGAGCTTTAAGTTGCGTGAGCAATTGTGCGACCGAATCGACTGCAATCGCACCGTCGACGGTGATCGCTTGCCGGGCCGCCGGCAAATGATCGTAACCCAAACATTGATGCCCCGCGCGTTGTAGCCGGCGAACCATGTTGCTGCCCATCCGGCCGAGACCGATCATTCCGAGTTCCACGCGGGCACCTGATCTGCGGGTTCAGCAAAGGAGTAATTGTGACGCCGGTTCCATTCAGGCCGACAGTATACCAAGCGAAGGGAGGTTCGATAACCGGCAACACGCCCCAGGTCATGCGGCATTGGCTCCGGCACTCCTTATCGGATTCGACTGTCGCGGATCACAGGCTCATAACGTGAATCATTGTTGTCGCTACCTTTTCATTCCACCCGCCGCCGCTTCGGGTTATGATGGGTCGGGTAACGTTTAATATCAATCAACCAATTGTTTAAAATCAAGGATCATCACCATGCGTTTTCCGCTGTACGCGACATTATGCGTGCTGTTATTGATTGGCTTCGCGGCTCCTATTTTAGCGGCAGATCAGGCCACCGAAAGCGCTAAGAAAAAGGATGACGGTGCCAATCGCGAAGCCTGGGTGCAGCTCTTTAACGGCAAAAATCTGGACGGCTGGACGCCGAAAATTCGCTATCACGAAGCCGGCGACAACTTTGCGAACACGTTTCGTGTCGAAGACGGTCTGTTAAAAGTCGCCTACGATAAAGACAAGTACGACAAGTTCGGCGAGCGGTTTGGACATCTGTTCTATAAGGACAAATTTGCGAACTATCGGTTACGCGTCGAGTATCGTATCGTCGGCGAGCAATGCCCCGGCGGGCCAGGCTGGGCCATTCGCAATAGTGGTGTGATGATTCATGGCGAGTCCCCCTCGACCATGGCCAAAGATCAAGATTTTCCCGCCTCGATCGAAGTTCAGCTGCTCGGCGGCAACGGCAAGGACGACCGCACGACATCCAATCTTTGCACCCCGGGCACCAACGTCGTCATGGGTGGCGAGCTGGTTTTACGCCATTGCACCAACTCCAAGTCGAAAACTTATCATGGCGATCAATGGGTCACCGCCGAGATCGAAGTACACGGCAGCCGCGTGATTAAGCATATTCTCGATGGCCAGGTCGTGCTCCAATATATCGACCCGCAATTGGACGAGCGCGACGCGCACGCTAAAGAACTGGCCAAGGCCAACGGCGGGCTACTCCTGAAAGAAGGAACGATCTCTTTGCAGTCGGAAAGTCACCCGATCGAGTTTCGCAAAGTCGAGATTCTTGTATTGAAGGAATAAGCGGCGCTCGATTGAACGACTTTATGTAGCGTCCGATCTACCGCCCGTCGCCTCATTGTTCGGCGGAGTCGTCGCGCCGGCTTCCTCGATCAAATCCGCGTTCGACGGTGCAACATCGACAGCCGATTCCGAGATGGTTGTCCCGGTTTCGCCGGTAGGCTCGGCCTTAATGATTACCGGCGCTTCCGCATTCGGATCCCACAGCCGAAAACCACCCAAAAAAGCATTGGCGTTGTTGCCGGCCCGTGCGCCGACGGGAAGCACTTTCAGCTTGCGGACATTGCCGCCGCCCAGCACGACATAGTCGGGTTCGACTGCGGCAGCCAATCGCGAAACGACGTCGTCGACTGCCAGCCGCCATTTCTTGGTTCCCAGTCGTTCGAGCCCGCGCCGGCCGACGTAGTCCTCGAACGTTTGCTTTCGGTACGGCAAGTGACCTAGCTCCATCGGCTCGACGATGCCATCGACAACCAATGCCGAACCCAGCCCGGTTCCCAGCCCGAGGAAGAGCATTTTCCCTCCTTCGTAGCTGCCCAGCGCTTGCATCGCAGCGTCGTTGATCAATTTGACAGGCTTACTGAACGCCGCGGCAAAGTCAAAACTAACCCAACCCTTGCCAAGATTCGCCGGCTCCAGCAGCGGTTTGCCGCGCAGCACCGGGCCGGGATAGCCGATCGCAATCACATCGAAAGCCCAGTGCGAAGCGGCTCCGATAACCGCCGGCACCATCTGCTGCGGGGTGAGCAACGGGCCGGATGGAATTTTGATGGGAGTTTGTTGACCAGTAGCCAACAGCTTGACGTTCGTTCCGCCGATGTCGATGGTCAGAATCTGTTGGGGCATTTTCTTCGGTGGAGTTTTGCTTTTGGTGGTGCGACTATTCGTCGTGCGTGCCATGAGTGCCGTTTCACTATTTTCGAATTATGGATTACTTCGCGGTCTTCTTCGGTCCGGCGTTCTGTTTTGCTCCGCCATCGACGCCGGCCTTCGGCTGCTCGTTTGCAAACTGATCGTCGTCCTGAAGAACTTTTCGCAAACGTTGCAACTCGGCCTTGAGTTTAACCACCGTGCTTGCTTGTGACGGCTCGGCATAGATATTTTTAAGCTCGTTCGGATCGAGCAGTAAATCGAATAGTTCCCATTGTTGTTGCTTCCAAAAATAGATCAGCTTATGAGTTTCAGTTCGCACCCCGTAATGAGCACGCGTATTATGATCGCCCGGTTCATGGTAGTAGCGGTAATAAACACTCGTTCGCCAATCTGCCGGCTGTTGTCCCTTGAGAAGCGGCAGCAGACTACTCCCTTGAAGATCGCTGGGAATCTCAATACCGGCCGCTTCTAGAAACGTTGGGGCAAAGTCGGCGTTGATAGCCATTGCCGATTGCACCGAAGCAGGCTTGATGACATTCGGCCAGCGCGCTAGAAACGGCATTCGTAACGAGGGCTCGTACATGAATCGTTTGTCGTACAAGCCATGATCGCCCAAGAAAAACCCTTGATCGCTGGTATAGATGACCAACGTATTCTCCGTCAGTTGATTCTGATCGAGCCAATCTAGCAACCTCCCCACATTGTCATCGACCGACTGCACGCAGGCTAAATAGTCTTGCATGTAACGTTGATACTTCCATTTTGTCAGCACTTTGCCGGATAGCGTTTGCTTACGACCGTCGACGTCGATCTCAACCTCGGTCGGCTTGGTTTGCAGCCATTGATTTCGCTCGACGCCGGCCAGATTCTCCGGCGACGTGAGTTTGAGATCACGTCGTGTTAAATCATGGGCAACGGTCTGTCGATTCTCACGCAGCGCGTCGCTCCGCGTCGCGTAATCGTCGTACAGAGTGTCCGGTTCGGGTATCGTCTTTCCGGCAAATGCCTGACGATATTTTTCGGGAGGATCCCAAGGACGATGCGGTGCTTTGTGATGGCACATCAGAAAAAATGGTTTGTCGCTCGGTCGCTGCTTAAGAAACTCAATGGCCAAGTCCGTCGTAACGTCAGAAACGTGCCCGGATAAAGTCTTACGCCCCTGTCGATCGATGAATACCGGATCGACGTACAGGCCTTGACCAGGCAGAATAGTCCAATGATCGAAGCCGGTCGGGTCGCTCCCCAGATGCCATTTTCCGATCATGCCGGTGTAATAGCCGGCAGCTTGTAGATACTTGGCAACCGTCGGCTGCGATCCGTCAAAGCGATTGAACACAGGTACGCCATTCTTGTGGCTATACTTGCCGGTCAAAATAGTAGCCCGACTAGGAGTGCAAATCGAATTGGTGACAAAACAATTGTCGAAGCGAACGCCGGCTTTTGCAAGCCGATCGATTTGCGGCGTACTATTGATTTTACTGCCGTATGCGCTGATTGCATGTGCGGCGTGGTCGTCGCTCATGATAAAGACGATATTGGGTCGCTGCTGCACCGCAACTTCGCCGGTACATGGACGACACAGAACCAATTCTGCGTGTGCAACAACGAGAACGGTCAACTTTGCGAGCACACATGTTCGAATGGCAGTCGTCATGCGTCGGCTTGGGGAAATGGGATGCAACTTAATGTCAAATTCTTGTGAGGTTGCCGATGCCAATCGCGAACTTTCGTAAACACTTGTGCGATCACTTTTGGCCAGACGGGATAAATAACCGCTCAGGCATTGTAACGCAATATTTAGCGAGTTGCATTTGTCTATCGGGAACGCTGGTCGACTTCACATAACTACCTCAACTTTATGCGGTTTCAACTTTGTTCGCGCGAAGTCGTTACACTGGAACCGAGGACTTTTGGACAGGCGGGGATGTTCGTTTCCAAACTTCGCCACGGATCGACTTCAATGACGACCAGTTTCCGACTGTTGGTA
>JAYTAU010000712.1:0-6592 GCA_043737375.1 Planctomycetia bacterium | reverse complement strand
GCTGCGGCTGTTTTTGCGCCTTCTTCTGTTTGTCTAACTGCGCTTGCGCAGAACCGGCGGAAGCTGCGTTCGAACGGGCCGTCGGCTTGCGATCGTGTTTGCCCGAAGGTGTGCCGGGCACTTTATCGGTGCGCTTGTCGCCTGGTTTTGCGGGAGCGCTGTGTTTTTCGTTACTCTTGTCGCCGGCCATCGACTTGGACTTATCCGTTTCCGCAAGTGATTTTTTGTCGCCCGGTTTGCCATCCTTTTGACCAGGCTTGAGGTTCTGCTCCACGGGCTTTGCTTTTGGCTCGACAGGCTTGATTTCGACTTTCGGTCCGCCGCGTTTCGGCATCGTGGCTTCGGAATTGATGGCCAGCAGAATCTTTTTCACATTGGGCGAATGCGGCGCGGCAATGTAGTCGGCGGCCAGTTGATGCAACAGCGAGCCGAACTCGATGCCTTTGTTTTTGGGGATTGCGCGTTCAAGTCCGACCACGTTACCCGACTGCTGCTCAGCCGGTGTGGCGATGCCGACAAAAAACAGCACATCCAGTGCCCCGCGATCAAGCGGAATGGAGTGCCCGGAAAGTGCGTGTTGCACTACGTAAGCCAGCACGAACGGTGTGACTCCCTCATGCGCTTGCAGTTTTTGAATGCCGGCACTGATGTTTTGTTTTTTGAGCAATTCCAAATCGAACGAGTACGTCGATTCGAACACCCCCTGCAACACGCGCTTGAGGTTGGCGGCCGCTGCCGCCGAGTCGGGCAGCTCACGCATGGCTTCGGCCAGTTCGGTGACGGTGCTGACGCGGACCTCGTTCCAATCGAAGTAATTTTGCTTCAATCGGTCGTACACCTTGCTCGCCGCGTCATGGGGAGAGTTTTCCAGGCAGCAGGCGAACAAGAGTTGCTCAAGCAGCGGGCGATCATCGTGCTCGGGGCCGGACTTGTAATGTTGTTTGAGGACCTTGTGCGCCTTGGCGATCAGCGGGGCACGGTTGGAATTGGCCATGGATTCTCTCAGGTCGTGGCGCTATGCCAAATAAAGTTGTTGCCGAAAGTTATCAGTACGAAAATGCCCACAGGTTCGGAATGCCATCGAGGCGTTCCTACGAAATTCACTATCTGAATGTACTTCAAGCTCCCTAGCAGGTGTGGTCCGGCAGCGTCGATCGGACGATCCATCGCAGTTTAAACGACGCCCTAACGTTCGTCACGATCCGACGATCCGTCATGTTCGGTATAATCCGCCCGGTCGGTATCGAGGGCGTCGGTACGGATGTTGCCTGTACTTGCGTTGTCAGTCGCCAAACGGTCTACGGCGTTGCCACCGTCTTCCGAGGTCAGATCCAGTTCATCGGCGACAAGGTCGCTGGCGTCATCGATCAATGTGTGACGGTCGGCACGCGCCTGTTCGTCGGGCGTGCGCTGACCGGCATACGATTCGTGAGTTGCGCCCGGCTTGGCTTCTTCATTAAGCACGCGCCCCAAAATCTGTGCGATTTCAATCGATTTTTTGACCCCCAAATCGTTGACGAACAACAACTTCGGGGTGTATCGGGTATCAATGCGTTTGGCGACTTTCGATTGCAGAAAGCCCGCGGCGCTTTGCAGGCCATGCAGACAGAGGTTTTGCTTGGTCTCGTTGCCCATGATGGTGACAAAGACCTTGGCCTGGCGCATGTCGGCGGCCACTTCGACGCCCAACACCGTCACGTCGCTCACGCGCGGGTCGTTGATGTCGGTCAGAATGGCCATTCCGATGACTTCTCGAATGGCTTCGGCGGCTTTGAGTAAACGTCGAGACGGCATGAGCTGGAACAATCAACAACAGAAAATCGAACAGGAGGAAACAGAGAAAACGGAGAACAATATCAATTCATCGGCGTGCCAGCGTCGGGTAAGGATCAATATCTGTACGTCTTTGAAACCGAAAATCCAAACGCGCGGCACAGAATCGAGTGAAGACAATCTCTGTTCCCTCTGTTATCTCCTGTTCAATCCTGGTTCGCCGTAGTACGTCAACTTACAGCGTGCGAGCCACCTCCTCGATGCGATACGCTTCGAGAATGTCCCCTTCCTTGACGTCGTTGAAACCCTGCAATTTGATACCGCACTCCAACCCTTCGCGAACATCGCGGGCATCGTCCTTCTCGCGCTTCAGCGAATCGAGCGCATAGTCGCCGATGATCCGATTTTCGCGGATGATTCGCACCCGTGCATTGCGATAAATGTTGCCCGACAACACCCGGCAACCGGCGATCGTGCCGATGCGGCTGATCGTGAACGTGCGCAGCACCAGAGCGCGGCCGACTTCGGTTTCGCGCGACTCGGGCTTGAGCATGCCTTCCAGCGCGTTGCGTAGATCTTCGGTAACCTTATAGATGATTTCGTAGCGGCGAACTTGCACGCCCCGGTCGTCGGCCAAGGAGCGGGCCCGTTCGTCAGGGACGACGTTGAAACCGATGACCACCGCGTCCGATGCATCGGCCAGATGAATATCGGCTTCGGAAATGCCGCCGACAGTAGCCTGCAACACCTTGATTTTTACCTCGGGATGATCGAGCTTGGTGAACTCTTTCAGTAAAGCCTCGATCGAGCCGCGCACATCGGCACGCAAGATGATGTTGAGCGTGCGAATGTCTTCCTTGGCCGCACCCAATCGCTCGTAAAGGTTTTCGAGAGTGACATGGACCGGTGTCGAACCCAGGCTGACGGCGCGCGACAGCTCCTGTCGTTTAACGGCCACCTCGCGGGCTTTGGCAATATCGTCCAGCACATAAAAGTGCTGACCGGCACCCGGTGCTTCATCGAGACCCGTGACATTGACCGGCGTCGAAGGCCCGGCTTCTTTGAGCTTCTTTTGCGGATTGAGCGTATCGTACATGGCCTTGATATGGCCGGTCGTAGTGCCGCAAACGATTGCATCGCCAACGCGCAAGGTTCCTTTTTGCACGATAAACTTGGTGGTTACGCCGCGCCCTTCATGTATCGAAGCTTCGAGACAGGTGCCGATGCCCGGTCGGTCGGGATTCGCTTTCAGGTCATGCAGTTCGGCGATGGTGAACAGCGTCTCCAACAGGTCGTCGATGCCTTTGCCGGTGTGAGCGCTGGTCTTAATGACTTCGACGTCGCCGCCCCATTCGGTCGGCAACAGTCCGGCGGTCGCCAACTGTTGATAAATATGCTCGATGTTGACGCCAGGCAGATCGATCTTATTCAAAGCCACGACGATCGGCACTTCGGCCGCGCGCGCATGGCTGATCGCTTCTTCGGTCTGGGGCATCACGCCGTCATCGGCCGCGACGACCAACACGGCAATGTCGGTGACGTTGGCACCGCGGGCACGCATTTCAGTGAATGCTTCGTGACCGGGTGTGTCGACGAACGAGATTTTGCGGCCGTTATGTTCGATTTGATACGCGCGAATATGTTGCGTGATGCCGCCGCTTTCGCCGGCAGCGACCTTAATGCCGATGATCTTGTCCAACAGCGAGGTCTTGCCGTGATCGACGTGACCGAGGAACGTAATCACCGGCGCGCGAGGCACGAGCGACTCATCCGAATCGACCTGGCTGTCGAGCGAGGTCACGGTGTCCTCGACATCGACCTGTTGGCGAATTTCCAGCTCGACGCCCAACTCGGCGGCCAATAGCTCGACCATGTCCGAATCGAGCGCGGCGGTGATATTCACGCCCATGCCGGCACCGAGCGCCAACAGCTTGCCCAACACTTTACTGGCCGGAATGCCGGCCGCTTCGGAGAAGGTGCGAACCGTGGCCGGTAATTGCAAGACCACATTGCTTTTGCGAGGTGCTGCCGTATTTGCGCCGCTGACGCGTTTGATTTGTCGCGGCGAGCGACGACGGGTGAAAACTTGCTCTTCGTCATCGCCGATCTTTTTGACACCGGGCGTGACACGCTTGCGACTGAGTTGACGGGCTTCGCGACCGCCCAGGGTGCCCTTGGCCTTGTCGGCACCTTCGGCTTCAGCGGCAACAAACACCTTGGCGCCCGGCTTGCGACCACGATTACCGGCCGCATCGCCCACCGGACTACGCGGCGTGACACCCGGTTTGCCTGCGACCTTGTCGGCCTTGCGCTTCTCGTCGTGCTTGCGAATATGCTCCGAAAGCGGAGTCGCGCCCGTGCGACTGGCGCGAATGGCGTCCATCGGCAATTTGAGATCGGGCTTTTGCGGGGCCGGTTCGCCGGACGCGGCTTTGTTGACAGGCTGCTTGGAAGTAGGCATTGCGGCCAAGCGAATCGCCGGCCCGCTGCGCTGCGGACGCGCACTTCCGCCTTGGGATCCTGAACCACTCGCGGTTTGCGCTCCCGGGCTGCCCCCAGCATCACCACCGTCGGGAGTACTGCCACGACGACGCCCCTCAAGGGGTCCGCGGCGAATGCTCAAGGCCGGCGGGCGACCCGAGACTCCACCGGGGCCAATATAATCTTCACGACGAACCGGCGCATCGCCGGCGGGAGCGGCCGGCGGGGGCGCGACCGCCGCAATGGATGGGGGCTCGACGACGGGCTGAACCGGGGGCGCCACTTCGATCGCGACCGGCTCATCGACGACGATGACCGTTGGAGTGGCCGGAACCGGCGGAGGTGCCAGCGGTGCGGGTTTCGGCGCTAATTTTAGCGGGCGCTGCGGCGCGAGATGTTTGATCTCCCGCTCGGCGGGCCGATCGCTTGGTCGCTCGAGCGGGCGGTCGGCGGCAGGCCGCTCAGCAGCAGGGCGGCTCTTGTTGGCCAGATATTCACGGAGTCGTACGACCTCATCGTCGGCCAGACTAGCCAACGCGGACCCCTTGCCGGTGATACCTGCCTTTGTGCAGATTTCAACCAACTCTTTGCTGTCGAATTTCAGTTCTTTTGCCAGCGAATAAATACGAACTGCCAAGTCCGGCTCTCCCTCAAATTTCCGCTCACGCCGGACGACTTGCCCGGCCGCAAAAACGGAATGAAAAATCGTTAAACCATGATTGAGTTCTCCTGATGAGGCCTCAATCCTCGATGCGATCGAGGAACTTCCACTTGCCTGCGAACCACCAACTCACCAACGATCGCCCCGAAATAGATTAGCTGCTCAATCATTGCATCAACCACCACCTGGTTGCAGTTCGGCCGGAGCGTCATCAGCATCCGCTGCTGCAACGTCCGCCGGAGCTAAATCGCTAGCCGGGTCTTCGCTTGCCGGCGATTCCGTCGCGATGGCCTCACCGTTCGAAACCGGCAGCTCAATTCCCATCGCGGCAGCTTTGCTTGATTCCAACGCATCGGCTTCGCGCGTGGCGACGTCGATTCGCTCTTGCTCGCGCTGGCGGCGACGCTCGGCAGCCGCGGCTTGCTCCGCCTCGAGCGCTCGCGATTCCGCCTGATCGGCAATATGCAACGCCATTTCTTCCGATAATTCGCCCATCGCCATCAGAGCATCGGGCTCGATGACCGACAAATCGTCGTACGATAAGAACCCCTCGCCAACCAGCTTTTCGGCCAACGATTCATCGACACCCTCAAGCTCGCTGTAACCGCCGACCGCCCGCTCGATCTGCTCGTCGAGCTCTTCTCGCGTCATGATTTCGATGTCCCAGCCCGACAGCTTGCTGGCCAACCGCACGTTTTGTCCACGGCGACCGATCGCCAGCGACAGTTGATCCTCGCGAACCAACACAATCGCGCGACCGAGCATCTGACAGAGAATCACTTCGTCGACTTCGGCCGGCTGCAACGCGTTGGGAATCAACACCTGCAAGTCATCGCTCCAACGCACGATGTCGATTCGCTCGCCACCCAACTCGTCGACGATATTCTTGATGCGATTGCCGCGCACGCCGACACAAGCGCCGACACAATCGACCCGCTGATCGGAACTGCTGACCGCGACTTTGCTGCGATAACCCGGCTCACGGGCCATGGCCCGGACTTCAATCACGCCGTCGGCGATTTCGGGGATTTCTTGCTCGAACAGTCGCTGCACCAACTGGGGCCGTGTGCGACTGAGGATAATCTTCACGCGGCTGCCGGCCTTTTTGACTTCGAATACCGTGGCGCGAACGCGTTCGTTGGGGTGATGCGACTCGCCTGGAATCTGCTCGCTCTTGGGCAGTAACCCTTCGGTGTTTCCTAGCGCCACCGTGGCGGCGCCGCCTTCATAACGTTGAACCACGCCCGAAATCATTTGGCCGATTTGTTCGTGATATTCGTCGAACAGCGAGTCGCGTTCGGCTTCACGAATTTTCTGCATGATGACTTGTTTGGCGGTCTGAGCCCCGATGCGACCGACCGTGGCTTCGACATCGATCGGCTCGCCGTTGTGCGAACCGGTGACCGCGCCGTCTTTGCGATCGATCAGGACGGTGATTTCTTCATTTTCGCCATATTGTTTCTTCGCCGCCGACACCAGCGCAGCCTCGATCGCCTGAAAGACGAACTCCTTATCGATATTTTTGTCGCGGTGGATCGCGTCCACGATCCGCAGCACTTCGATTGCATTCATGCGATACGTCACTTTCCCTTACACAGTATTCAGCTAACCCAGTATCCGACGGCGACATTCAAGCGACGCCAGACTGGTCCAAATTGTACGAACCAACTCCAAAAG
>JAYTAU010000711.1:0-2648 GCA_043737375.1 Planctomycetia bacterium | reverse complement strand
GGACTTGGCGGCGGTTGCGGATTTGGACTTCGTCGCCGGCGCGGTCACCGAAAGCCGCGGCACCAATCTCGGTGCGCAAAGCCCGACGATCATGCTCGAAGTGGGGCAAAAAATCATGCCATCGCACGCAGCCCCGCATGTCGAGAACAGTTCACCCGGCGAGCAACACACAGCCGTCGGGCTGAACGATCGCTTTACTTGGTTGAAACTGCCGATCTTGATTCCCGGCGGCAACATGTGGGCTAGCACTTACTTTTTGTTGACCGGATTTCACGCGATTCACGTACTGGTCGGACTGATCGTGTTTGCTTGGATGTTGCCGATGACGCTGAATGTGGCGCGGGCCGGATTTATCGAAAACATCGGCCTGTATTGGCACTTTGTGGATTTGGTGTGGATATTCTTGTTTCCGCTGATGTACTTGTTTTAGGCTGGTCGGTATTTATCCGAACCCGACGCGTAAGCGAGGAACGACTGTCCTCGCGGCATTTCCTTGCTGACGCTTCGGGTTAGAATTTTCGGCCCGGATTTTTTTTGGAGCTACGAGCCATGGCAGAACATCGAACGCCCGACGGTCACCTGCACGCGCCAGGCGCAGAGCAGGTTGCACATGGACCCTTGGTGCATCGCGAGGATCTGGGCGTCTCGCACCAGATGGACCACAACTTCGACGATCATGGACATGGCGGGCTGGCCAAGTATTTTTACGTGTTCATCGCGCTCTGCGTGCTGACATCGGCATCGTTTTTCACCTACTCACCTGCCTGGCCCTTCAAGGATCAACCGCAAGTCGGCTGGGCGTTCATGATGGCTGTTTCGTGTACCAAGGCGATGCTCGTGATTTTGTTTTTCATGCACATCAAATACGAAGCCAATTGGAAATACGTGCTGACGATTCCCGCCGGCATGATGTCGATCTTTTTGATGCTGATGCTCGTTCCCGATGTCGGAATGCGAACCAATGGTATGGGTGACTTTGCCGCCGAGTATTCCGAAGAACGCTGGCTGCATACCGCAGTGCCCGAGACCGACATGAAGCACTCGAATAGTGGTCATCCTTCCGGCAATCATCAACCGGGCGGTCATTCTTCGCCAAAGAATAACGCCGGCGAACACAAGTAGGAACGATCTCGACAAGGCGGCAGCGATTTTGCTGCCCCGCGTTCAACATTCATGAGTACGGTCGCCATCCGCATCGAGCAGGTCCGTCATCAATACGGCGATCGGGTTGCACTAGGTGACTTGGCAGGGGGCGATCTGGCAGGAGGCGGGGTTTCGCTAACGATCGAAGCCGGGAAAATATTTGCCTTGCTGGGACCGAACGGCGGCGGCAAAACGACGTTATTTCGATTGCTCTCGACCCTCATTCCCATTCAAACCGGCACGATCGAAATTCTTGGGTATAAGTTGCCGCAGCAACGGCAACAAGTTCGGCAACAGCTTGGCGTAGTGTTTCAATCACCCAGCTTGGACAAAAAGTTGTCGGTGATTGAAAACCTACATTTTCAAGGCACATTGTACGGTCTTGCCGGTGCGCGATTGCGGAATCGTGTTGACGAAATGCTCACCAGATTCAGTTTGAGCAATCGCCGAAACGACCGGGTCGAAACACTTTCAGGCGGATTGCGGCGGCGGGTCGAATTGGCCAAGGGCCTGCTGCATCATCCGTCGCTACTGCTGCTCGATGAACCGAGCGCGGGGCTTGATCCGTTGGCCCGCGCCGAAATGTGGAACTACCTGACAGAAATTCGCGCCAGCGACGGAGTGACCATCGTACTGACAACGCATCTGCTGGACGAAGCCGATAAAGCCGACCAGCTTGCCATTTTGAACGCGGGCAAGATCGTCGCGCACGGTAACCCTGACGAACTTCGCGGCACCTTGGCCGGCGACGCGATTACCATTCAAACTGCTGCGCCGCTGGAGTTGGCCGCGGCCATTCGAGCTAAGTTTGCCTGTGCAGCCGAAGTGGTCGGCGAGCAGGTTCGATTGGAACAGCCCGACGGACATCGCTGGATCACGCAACTGGTCGAGGCATTCCCCGGTCAGATTCAAGCCATTACGCTGGGCAAGCCGACGCTCGAAGACGTGTTTATCGACCGGACTGGCAGCCGATTTAATCAACAGGAGCCGACGAGCGAGCGTGTCAAATTCGGCAAGCGGAATTAGGCAAGCAAGTTTTTCAAACAAAAGCGCAAAGGACGCAAGGACAAAGAACGTGTAGCAAATTTGGAAGCCCTAACTTTACTGATTAAGGAAGCACTGGCAGAGCCAGTGGCACACAAAACCCAAGATAAAGTTAGGCCTTCTTATACCTTGCGTCCTTCGCGCCTTTGCGTGAAACTTTTCGAATTGAATACTAGTGTCGACAACCATCTCCCCCGCCAACTCGATCACCGCTGCGTCGAAAGACGACGTTCTGCTCGTGCGGCCTTGGTTGGCGGCGTATTCGTTGGGCCGACGCGAATGGTTGCGGTTCATCCGGCAACGCAATCGGGTGTTCGGCGCGATCGGTCAGCCGCTGATTTTTTGGGTGCTGTTCGGCGCGGGGCTTGGACCGTCGTTTCGCCTGTCCGGCCCGAATGAGTCGATCAGCTATCGCGAGTATTTTTTCCCCGGCACATTGGTGTTGATTTTGTTGTTCACGG
>JAYTAU010000710.1:0-6601 GCA_043737375.1 Planctomycetia bacterium | reverse complement strand
GCAAATCAGCACAAACGACTTGGGTAACAGCGGTAGCGGTGGATCGCTCAGTGATACCGACACTATCGCCATCCACGTAGGAAAGCACGTCGGTTTCCAGGCGGAAGATTACATCAACGCGGCCGGAGCGGGCTTCACCACGCTGAATGAAGGATCGGCACTTAATGGGAAGTCGATCACCACGGCGGGAAACAATGTTGATAATACGCAACCGTCGGAGTACGTCACGTATTCGGTCGTATTCCCCGACGCCGGACCGACCAATACCTATCATCTATACATGCGTTATCGGCTGCTGGTCAGTCAACCCAATGACGACAGCGGGTGGGCGATCGACGCCCTCGACGCCGACCCGACACAAGCCGCCAATTGGGACAAGATCAACGAACTCCACCTGCATGCGACCGACACCAACTACCATTGGATCGATTTGACCAGCAACAGTACGCCGGGTCTCGACTTGATCAACTCGTACGTCGACGTTGCCACCGGCCTGCACACATTCGTATTCGGCGGTCGCGAAGACGGTATGGTCGTGGACGCTTTCGTGTTCAGTACTAGTTTCAACCTGGATACGACGCTTGCCGGCCTACAGATGCTGGACGGCGCCGTGAACGATCGACCTGTCGTGGCGACATCGGGGGGAACGACCAGCTACACGGAAGGATTCGCGCCCGCCGCGGTCGATAACGGACTAACGTTGGGCGACGTTGACGATGCTCACCTCGAAAGCGCAACGGTCGTCATCTCTGGCAATTTTGCCGTCGGTCAAGACGTACTCAACTTTACCAACCAGAACGGTATTTCGGGCAATTACAACACCGCAACGGGAGTGCTCGCCTTGAGCGGGACCAGTTCCATAGCAAATTATCAAACCGCGCTGCGATCGATTACCTATCACAATAGCAGCCAGTCACCGAGCGAACTTGCGCGGACCCTATCGTTCACAGTCCATGATGGGGAAACGAACTCGCTCGCCGCGACGACGACGATCAACGTCACGGCGGTTACCATTCCTCCGCCCCCGCCGCCTGCACCTCCGGCTCCACCCGCCGCTGCGCCTCCT
Organism: Planctomycetia bacterium; assembly: GCA_043737375.1. Classification (GTDB taxonomy): domain Bacteria; phylum Planctomycetota; class Planctomycetia; order Pirellulales; family JALHPA01; genus JAWXCH01. Next base: position 5,535 of record JAYTAU010000710.1, on the reverse strand, counting down.
CCGCCGACAAATGAGAGTCCCTCCAGTCCGAGCGAGCAGCCGATTGCGATTGCGCCCCCATTTGCGGGCGATCAGGACGACGATTCCGCTATTACCCAGCGCTTGGTCCGCAATTCACAAGCGGCCGCCCGTCCGATTGCGGTCACGGCGGTGGAAGAGACCGCGACCGTGGCCCGTACAAACCGAGTTTCAACCGTCGACGTCGAGTACGCCAATCGCGGCAAAAACAGCCTCGACAATCAATTCATCGCGCGTCAGGGACTTACCGAGATCGCCTCGCGCGACAACGACGCCATGTCCGACGAACTGCTTTGGAACCAACTCGACGAGTTGCGAAATAACATTCGCAGCAGTCTCGACGCGAAGTGGACGTTTGGAGTGACGGTCGGCGTGACCGCCGTTTCGGCCGGTTACATACTATGGGGATTGCGAGCCGGTTCGCTATTGGCCGGTGCCATGACGAGCGTGCCGATGTGGAGATCGTTCGATCCGCTGCCGGTATTGGACTTTCAAGATAAAAAGCAGCGGCCTGCAAAACCGTCGTCGAACGACAGCGACGGCCTGCTGGACGAGATCCTCGAACAAGCCGTCTTGTAAGGAAATATAAAGGCACCAACCAAGCCGTGATTCGACCATCTGCCCCAACGCGAATTGCCTTCGGACTCGCCAGCCTGACGCTGGGACTGTTGTCGGCTGCGCATAGCCTGGGCTGGATACCCGACCAAGCCCGCGCCGCGGCAGAAGGCCGCAAGTCGCTGTGCGAAGCGGTCGCCGTGCAAGCGTGTCTTTCGGCGCAGCGCGAAGACATTGCGTCGTTGCGAACCATTGTTACGGCACTCCAGGAGCGAAACGACGCGGTGTTATCGGCAGCAGCGCGCCGCGCGACGGGAAGAACGCTGGTCGCTGTCGGCGACCACGAAACCCATTGGCACGCTCCGGACGAACAGCACAGTGGATTCGATTTCGTCGAAGTCCCGATTTTCAAGGGATCTCAGCGTTGGGGTTCCATCGAAATCGCTTTTGCTCCGCTGTCGTCGAATCCGCTGACGCACTGGTTCACGCCTGCGACGCAATTGATCGCCGGCATCACCCTGGCCTCGTTTTTAGTGACCCGCATCTACCTCGGACGAATTCTGACCCACCTCGATCCGTCATCGGTCATTCCCGAACGGGTGCGCGCCACGCTCGATACGCTGGCCGAAGGCGTGTTGGTGCTGGATAAGGCTAATCGCATCGTGCTGGCCAATCGTGCGTTCGCGCTGGCGATTCGAACGACCCCGGAGGAACTGCAAGGAAGACGGGTGTCGGACCTGAACTGGCTGCCGGGGGCCGGCGGCGATGCCAAGTTGGTGTTTCCTTGGGAGCAAGCAATTGCCGACGGAGTTTCGCAAACCGGCGCGTTGTTGGTATTGCGCGTCGCAACGCAAGAACAACGTACGTTCGTGGTCAATGCGATGCCGATTATGGGTCCCGATGGGCGGGGTCGCGGCGCGCTGGCCACGTTCGACGATGTGACCGCAATCGAGCACAAAAACCAACAGCTCGAGCAAATGCTCGAAGCGCTGGAAGTTTCGCGCGACGACGTGCGCCGCCAGAACCGCGAGCTAAATTTGCTCGCCACGGTCGATCCCCTGACCGGCTGCTTGAATCGCCGAGCTTTCTTCGCCGAGTTCGAAGCCCATTGGCAGGCGCTGCAAGAAAATGATCAATCGCTCAGTTGCGTCATGGTCGACGTGGATCACTTCAAGTCGATCAACGACCAAGGAGGGCACGCCTTGGGCGACGAAATTCTAAAAACCGTTTCGTCGATGTTGCGAAGGCAGGTTCGCTCCGGCGACTTGGTCGGACGTTACGGCGGCGAAGAGTTCTGCGTGCTATTGCCGCAAACAAATTTGGAACAGGCGTTCGCGGTCGCCGAACAGCTACGAATTGCCGTCAGCTCCATTCAGTTCAACGACCGCCCTGTGACGATCAGTTTGGGAGTGACTACAACAATCGCCGGCGCGCTGCGACCGCACGATCTGCTGGCGCAGGCCGACAAGGCGTTGTACTTCGCCAAAGCGGCGGGCCGAAATCGCTCCGCGCGCTGGACCGATGTTCCATTGGACTGGAATCCCGAACGGGACAAGGCGCGAATCGTATCGTCGCCCACCTCGACAAACCGCGACGAGATCGGCCCGATCGCCGATCTTGCGGCACAACTCGAGCAACTCGCGGAAACGGATTGCGACATGTCTCAAATCGTGTCGCTAACGACGGAGCTATCGCGGCTCTGTCGGTCGTCACGGAATTCAGATCTGGCACTCGCCCATCAGCCGATTGATCCGATGTAGCCAAGGTCGCCAGACCCTTGGGCTCGTTAGTACTACACTCATTTCGCCAACGTACTGGCCAGATCCGGCTTGATCGACTCCTAGAATGGTTGGAACGAATTCTCAGTGCTTGTGCCGCTGCGCACCTGGCGACATTTGTCCTGGCTGAAAGGCCGAACCGCGAACAAGGCTTACCCACCAGACTGTCGCTCACACATTACCGGCAATTAGTCGCTACACTAGACATCGTTTCACCGGCTTGAAGATCCCTCGTCGGTCATTCAGGTCTGAAAAACGGCTTTTGATCCGCGACGCTAGCGGCCGGTTAAAACAGGCAGCAATCATGCTCGCAATCGATCGCAAAGACTGATCGCCAAGCGACCACAGGCGTTGGAACAGTTTATGCACAGTGCAAGCCGGCCCTACTTCTTAACCTGATCCAAAAATTCATGCCAAGAGCAGCTACGCCAACCACGCCCGCCGAACAATCTCCAACAGGCGGCAAAAAACGTCGTTGGTTTCGCAATTTGTGGGGAGGAACGACAAAAAACGGTCGTCCGCTAACCGCGCTAGAGGTTGAAGATCAACCGCTGCATGCCGAGTTCCTTAGCCTCGATCAACTCGAACGGCATGGGCGCGCGCTGGCCAACTGGCACCAAGTCGCGACGACTCGCCGTCGCGATCGATTGCTGCCGCGTTTGGACGACAACGGCGTGGTGTTGGAACAGGCCTATGAATTGGTGAGCGGCGCGGTGTCCGACGGTCGAGCGGTCGTGCCTGCGGCTGAATGGCTGCTCGATAATTTCTATTTGATTGAAAACCAAATTCGTTTGGCCCGCCAGCATTTGCCCCGCAACTACAGTTTGGAGTTGCCGCAGCTCGCCGGCGGCACGACCGACGGGCTGCCGCGCGTTTACGATTTGGCGTTGGAATTGATCAGCCACGCCGATGGTTTGTTGGATGCCGAAAATCTGCGCCAGTTTGTTTCTGCCTATCAGACCGTGGCCACGCTGAAGCTGGGCGAACTATGGGCGATCCCGATCATGCTACGGCTGGCACTGATCGAAAACTTGCGGCGCGTGACCGCTCGGATTGCCGTGCAACTCCATCACCGCGACTTGGCATCCGGCTGGGCCGAGCGTGTGAATAGCGCGTTGGAACAATCGCCCGACCAGTTGATTCTGCTATTGGCCGAGATGGTTCGCAGCGCCCCGCCGCTGTCGAGCAGCTTCGTGGCCGAATTCAGCCGCCGCTTGCAAGGTCGCGGCGGTCAGGCCGGAGTAGCGTTGGCTTGGCTCGAACGCCGCTTGATCGAACAAGGACAAACCGTCCAACAATTCGTGCACCTCGAAGGCCAGCAACAAGCGGCCGACCAACTAACGATCGGCAACACGATCACCAGCTTGCGCTCGTTATCGGCTTTGGATTGGCGAACATTCGTCGAGGAGCAAAGTGCGGTCGAAAAAGTGTTGCGGCGCGACCCGGCCGACGTCTATGCCAACATGGATTTCGCCAGCCGCGATCGATACCGGCACGTCGTCGAGCAAATTGCCAAACGGAGCCCTCGGTCGGAAGAGCAAATCGCCCGAGTATCGATCGAGCTGGCCGTCGAAGCCCGCAAGCAACGGGCCGATACCGTCGACGAACTGACCGCGCGACGCGAGCGGCTTGACCCGGACGATCACGTCGGGTTTTATCTGATGGATCGCGGTCGCCGGTTGCTCGAAAACAGCGTCGGATTTCGCCCTGCAATCTCGAGTCGTCTCGCTCGATTGGGTTGGCGGTTTCCGCTCGCCGGTTTCCTATTCGGGTTACTCGTCGTGACGGCATTGCTCGTCGGGCTTTGCCTGATGTTGGCGTGGCGGTATGGAATCGCCGAGCAGATGTCGCTCGCCGCCAGAGTGACGACCATCGTGTTGTTGGCCGGCTTTTCGGTGCAGGCGGCACTCAATATCGTCAACTGGCTTTGCATGCGATACGTGCCGCCGCGGACGATCGACCGCCTGGATTATTCGCGCGAAATTCCGGTGGATTGCCGCACCGTGGTCGTCGTGCCGACCATGCTCTCCAGCCTGGCGTCGGCCCGCTCGCTGATCGATCAACTCGAAGTTCGATACGTTGCCAACCGAGATCGCAATTTGTACTTCGGGCTATTGACCGACTTTCCCGACGCATTGCAAGCCACGTTGGCTACCGATGCCGAGCTCGTAAAGTTCATGGAACAGTCGATTGCGAATCTCAATGAGAAGTATCTCGCGCAACGGCCGTCGATTTTTTGTTGGTTTCATCGGCCCCGTTTGTTCAACCCGGGCGAAGCGGTCTGGATGGGTCGCGAGCGCAAGCGAGGCAAGCTTGACGATTTCAATGCGCTGTTGCGCCGCGGGCGGAGCGACGCTTTTAGCCATGTCGTGGGCGATTTGGCCGGATTGCGGACGGCGCGTTTTGTCATCACCCTCGATACCGACACGCAACTGCCGCGCGACTCGGCCCGCGAGCTGATCGGCTGCATGGCTCATCCGCTCAATCGCCCGCGCTACGACCCGATACAACGGCGGATTGTGGCCGGCTATGGCATTTTGCAGCCGCGTGTCGCCACGACGATTCCGGAAGCGACGTGTAGTCCTTACAGTTGGCTGTTTGCAGGCGACGCCGGTATCGACCCTTACACGCAACAGGTGAGCGACGTCTACCAAGACCTGTTCGGCGAAGGCAGCTTTATCGGCAAAGGAATTTACGATCTCGATGCGTTCGAATCGGTTCTGCGAGACCGTTTTCCCGACAATCGAATTCTCAGCCATGATCTGCTCGAGTCGTGTTATGTACGCAGCGGGCTGGTGAACGATGTAGAGTTGTTCGAGGGCTTTCCTTCGCGGCTGCTAGCTGACAGCAGTCGTCGCCACCGCTGGATACGCGGCGATTGGCAGATCGCCGGTTGGCTATTGCCGCGCGTGCCGACCGGCAGCGGTCGCGAACCGAATCCGCTCTCTTGGTTGTCGCGATGGAAATTGTTCGACAATCTGCGGCGCAGCGTGACGCCGTTGATATTGTTTCTGTTGTTGGTCTTACCTTGGCTGACCGCACCGAGTGTGGCCTGGTTCTGGACGCTGTTGACGCTGGCGCTCGTTTTTCTGCCAAGCTTACTGATGGCAATTCCGGCTCTGATCAACAAGCCGGACGAGACACCCGTGGTCTTGCACATCGGTCATCAGCTTCAAGGGCTGAA
>JAYTAU010000709.1:0-2652 GCA_043737375.1 Planctomycetia bacterium | reverse complement strand
CACTTCAAAAGGGTGGGCCGTTGGCCGCACCGCTAAGCAGCCAACTCGACATCCGCGCGCACGCTTCCGGCGATACCATCGCCGGCTTTACACTGGCCCCTAATCCCTTCCCCCCGACCCCCCGATCCCTGCCCCCTGATCCCCGACCCCTCTCTTAAGCTTGGTCGTTGCCGCCCGTGGCCGGTTCGGCCATTTCGCGCATGGCCACCTTGCGGCTCAGCTTGACGCGGTCCTGATCGTCGATCGAGATCACCTTCACATGCAGGTAATCGCCGACCTTGCACACGTCGTTGACGTTCTTGACGTAATCTTCGGCCAGCTCGCTGATATGGCACAGCCCATCGCGGCCCGGAATGATTTCGATAAACGCACCGAAATCCTTGACGCTGGTCACGCGGCCTTCGTAGATCTTGCCGATCTGCACCGAAGCGGTTAGGGCTTCGATTCGCGCCATGGCGGCCTTGGCACCGGCCATGTCGTGGCTTGCAACCACCACCACGCCGTCGTCATCGACTTCGATCGTCGCACCGGTCGATTCTTGAATACCGCGGATCGTTTTGCCGCCGGGGCCGATCAAGGCACCGATCTTTTCGGGATCGATCTTGGTTCGCAACAGTCGCGGAGCGTAATTAGAAATCTCGGCACGCGGCCGCGAAATGGCGGTCAACATGCTGCGGAGAATTTCCATTCGGGCCTCTCGCGCCTGAGCCAGCGTGCCGCGAATGATCTTCTCGCTGATGCCGTTGATCTTCAGATCGAGCTGAATTCCGGTGATGCCGTTTTGCGTGCCGGCGATCTTGAAATCCATATCGCCGTAATGATCTTCATCCCCCAAAATGTCGGTCAGCAGCACGAACTGATCGTCCGATTCCTTGACCAACCCGATCGAAATACCGGCCACCGGATTGCTGATCGGCACGCCGGCCGCCATCAATCCCAGGGTCGCCCCGCAGACGCTGGCCATCGAGCTCGAACCGTTCGATTCGAGAATGTCCGAGATCACGCGAATCGTGTAGGGAAACTCTTCGGGAGCCGGCAGCACCGGCTTCACGCTCCGCTCGGCCAACATGCCGTGACCGATTTCACGACGACCCGGCCCGCGAATCGGCTTGGTTTCGCCGACCGAAAACGGCGGAAAGTTGTAGTCGAGCATGAACTTTTTCGAGTACTCTTCGATCAGTCCGTCAACCCGCTGCTCGTCCCGCGCGGTGCCCAGGGTTACGGTGATCAGGGCCTGCGTTTCACCGCGTTGAAACACGGCCGAACCGTGAACCCGCGGCAACACGTCGACCAGACAATCAAGCGCTCGCAACGACTTGTGGTCGCGACCGTCGGCACGGCGTCCGCCGAGAATCGCATCGCGAACGACACGTTCTTCCAATGCGTGCCAAGCACCGCTGAAAGCGACCGGGCTGATTGCACCGTCGGCTTTCGCGTCGGGAATCATTTCGCCGAACGCGCGCTCTTTCAGTTCTCGCACGGCCGCAGCGCGATTTTGCTTACCCTCGGTGAGCTTGGCGGTTTTGAAGGCATCGTAATAGCGACCCTTCAGTTGGTCGAGCAGCCCGTCGTCCGACTTCGGCTCGTAATGCTTCTTTTGCACATTGCATTTGCCGGCGAATTCGATCTGCAGGTCGCAGATTTCGCCGACCAAACGATGGGCTTCAATCAGGGCTTCGGCCATGCGGTCTTCGGGCATTTCGCGAGCGAAACCCTCGATCATCAGCACGGCGGTTTTACTGCCCGCGACGATCAGATCCAGATCGCTCTCTTCGAGCTGATCCTGAGTCGGGAACGGAATGAACTGCCCGTCGATATGGCCCAGGCGCACCGCGCCGATCGGCCCTTCGAACGGCAGCGATGAAATAATCAGCGCGGCCGATGCACCGTTCATCGCCAATACGTCGGGATCGTTTTGACGATCGCTCGAAAGCACGAACGATTGAATTTGCACTTCGTCGATAAAGCCGGCCGGAAACAGCGGACGGATCGGGCGATCCATCAAGCGGCTGGTCAGGGTTTCTTTGGTTGTGGGACGACTTTCGCGTTTGAGGAAACCGCCCGGAAATTTTCCGGCCGCGGCAGTCCGCTCGCGATAGTCGCAAGTCAGCGGAAAGAAGTCGATACCTGCTCGCGGGGTGCCCGTGGTCACGGCGTCGAGCACGATGGTTTCGCCGTATTGCACCAGCACGCTGCCGGCGGCTTGCTTGGCGAGATAACCGGTTTCGAACGAAAGAATACTAGCTCCGATTTGCTTTTCGACACGTACTTTCAATGGTTCATTCCCTACATAAATGCCAACTACCTCTTGTTCGAGAGTCGCCTCACATGGCTAAAGAACGATACCGTTCAGACTCCCGCATTTATTCGCACCCGATCCCAACAACTTCCGGACGTGCTAAGCCGCAAGCGATGCCCAGGCACCGATTGCGCGATGCCAGTCGAGCTAAATCGCAAGTGATCCTTCGTCCTTTTCCCTGCCACCTTTTCCCTGCCCCCTTTTCCCAGCCCCCTTTTCCCTGCCCCCTGATCCACGCCCCCTCTACTTGCGGATGTCCAATTTGCGAATGATGTCCAAATAACGTTGCGGATCGACCCGTTTGAGGTAATCCAACAAACGACGACGGCGACCGACCATGGCCAACAGACCGC
>JAYTAU010000708.1:0-16064 GCA_043737375.1 Planctomycetia bacterium | reverse complement strand
CCACGCGCTCGGCGGCCGTCGATTGCGGGGACACGCTTACGCCGTTTGGCCCCTGATTCCCCTGGTCCATCGCCGATTTTCCCTCAGCCCCCGGCTTTGCCGTGGGACGAATCGTAGCGGCTTCTGGATAAACGCTCACGCCCTCGATTGCTAGCAGTCCCGCACGCAACTGCTCGGCCAGCGCGGTTTCATGCCGGTGGACATCGGCCACACCGCGACGTTCGAGATACGCAATCGCCGCTTGTAAGCCAACCAGCCCCGGCACGTTAAGATTGCCTGCTTCGTACTTGTCGGGCAAAGTGCTGGGCTGAATATCCTCGTCACTACGCGTGCCGGTGCCCCCTTGGCGAAAGCTATCGACCTGTTGTTCCCTACCCGGATCGAGATACAAAAACCCGATTCCAAGTGGGCCGAGCAATCCTTTGTGCCCCGGCGCTGCCAGCAAATCGCAGCCCATCTGCTGCACGCTTAGCGGGAGATGCCCGACAGTCTGCGCGGCGTCGACCAACAGCAATGCCCCACGTTCGTGGGCAATGCGACTAATCTCAGCGATCGGTTGAACAACGCCCGTCACGTTCGAGGCCTGGGTGATGGCGACCAGCCGAGTCGGTCGGTTCAGAGCTTTGCGGATGTCGTCTGGGTCGATCTGGCCGTCCGCATTGCAGCCGACGCGCGTAACTTCGATATTGCGCGTGGCCTGCAAATGCCTCAGCGGCCGCAGCACCGAGTTATGTTCTAGCTCGGACGTAACGACATGATCGCCTTCGCGCAGTAACCCGTACAACGCCGTGTTGAGCGCATCGGTGCCGCTGTTGGCAAAGACGATCGATCGCGCGTCTTGCGCGCCGATCAAGCGCGCCAAACCAACACGGGCCTGTTGGATGATGCGGCCGACTTCGATCGCTTCGGCATATCCGCCCCGACCCGCCGGCGCGCCGATTTGCCGCTGATAATGATCGACGGCCGAATAAACTTCCTCGGGCTTCGGCCAGCTTGTGGCGGCATTGTCGAGATAGATACGGGCAGGGGAGAGCATGCAATACAGTTTAGCCGCTTATCCGCCGATCTGATACATCGCCCGCGCTGGCTTGACGAACTCGGCCGTGTCGATGCCGTGGCCCGCGCGCTTCTCGCCGACACACTCGCGGATCAACGCGGCAAGTTGGTCATCGAGCGATTGTGATTCCAGAACGCCGCGCAGCGCATTCCCGACAGAATCAGACGGAACGCCACGCAGCGCGTTCCCTACAGAGTCGTTCATTGCGTTCTCGCTTCGCAAAATCGCTCGCGCGTCCCACTCGACGGTCGAGAACAAACAGTTGCGAATTTGCCCCTCGGCCGTCAGACGCAGCCGATTGCAGTTGTGACAAAACGAGTGCGTGACCGGGTTGATGAAACCCACGCGACCGCGGCCGTCGACATACTCGTAATCGGTCGCCGGTTGACTGGGATCATCGACCGCGCACGGAACCAGCGGACCAATCGCGTCGGCAATCATCGCGCGGACCGTGTCGCCCGAAAGGACTTGGTCCGACTGCCAGGTGCCGTCGGCATCGAGCGGCATGTACTCGATGAATCGAAGTTCCAGCGCATGTTGTCGAGCGAACCTGGCCAGCGGAATGACTTCGCTTTCGGTCAGGTTGCGAATCGAAACCGCGTTAAGCCGCGTGCGCGTGAAGCCGGCATCGATAGCGACTTGAATTCCTGCGAGCACGCGATCGAGGCCGTCGCGCCGCGCGATGGCCTTGAAGACTTTCGCGTCGAGCGCATCGAGGCTGATATTGAGTCGATGTAATCCGGCGGCTTTCAGATCAGCGGCTTGCTCGGCGAGCAGAATACCGTTGGTCGTCAGCGCCAGATCATCGATACCGGGTATCGCCGCGAGCCGCGCGACGAGTTGCGGCATATCTTGTCGGACCAGCGGTTCGCCCCCCGTGAGCCGCAGTTTGTTGACGCCCAACCAAGCGGCCACGCGCGCGAACCGCACAATCTCTTCGAACGAGAGGATCTCGTGCCGCGGTTTGAACTGCACGTTCTCGGCCGGCATGCAATAGAAACAGCGGATGTTGCAGCGATCGGTAACGCTGATCCGCAAGTTCGTATGCACACGGCCGAAACGATCGAGGAGCATGAAGGAAAGGGTTCGGGGATCAGGAATTAGGGGTCAGAAATGGGGAATGGGGAATGGGCCGGACCCTGTTTAGCCGTTCTCGGCACGAGAACAACTGACTAACTTCCCGGATGCACCCACTCGGTCGTTCCGTCGGCCCAATGTTCGCGTTTCCAAATCGGCACGACTTGTTTAAGCGTATCAATCAACCATTGTCCCGCTTCGAAGGCCGCTTGTCGATGCGGCGAACTGACGGCAATCGCCACGCTGGCTTCGCCGATCGGCACGGGGCCAAGTCGATGTACGATCGCACATTCGGTCATTTGCCAACGCTCGCGCGCCGTGGCTTCCAGCTCGGACAGTTTTCGCTCGGCCATTTCTGGGTAACATTCGTAATCGAGCGACGCGGTTCGCCGACCCTCGGTCAGCTCGCGCGTGGTGCCAAGAAATAGCACGACCGCTCCGGCCAACGACGACTGCACGTGGGCCAATAGCGATGGTACGTCGATTTGCGAGCTAACGAGTTTAATCATTGAACGCAAACAACCGGGGTCGGGGATCGGAGGTTATGGATCGGAGTTGGGTAAAATCGAAAAGCGTGAAATCGGAAAGCGTGAGATGAGAAATGTTTAGCCGTGCTCAGTACCAGAGCGACGGACTACTAACCACGGACTACTGACCAATTTCCCATTTTACCCTCCGCTGACCGGCGGAATACAGGCCAGCTCAGCGTCGGCGGGAATTAACACGTCGTCTGTAGCGTACTCGGCGTTGATGGAGAACAGGCAGCGAGAGAGCAGGGGAGCCGATTCCGGAAACTGCGCCGACAAAAGTTCGCGGACGTCGGAGATGCGAGCGTCTCTCGACAGTTTGAGTTGCAACTGATCAACGCCGGCTTGTTGGCGAATACCGGCAAAGAGTTTGATGGTGATTGTATCGGTGTCAGACATTTGGTATCGAAATACGAACTCGAAAAAAGGTTCGTTCGGGTGGGCCGTTGGCCTCACCGCTAAGCAACCAAGTGAAGTTGCGATCGTCTCACAGGTCGTCCGGCGAAACCATCGCCGGCTTTACAGCGTGGAACTACTGCGCCGCCCACTGCTCTTTCCTCGCCCCTCGTCTCTCACCCCTCGTCTCTCGCTGCTCCTCCCTCGCCTCACGTCACATACAACTCTTCCGGTCGCGCGACCAACGTGTTGGCCAAGTCGGGCATCAGTCCATACGATAGGGCGAGCATTTTCAGCGGATGGACCGTCGGTTTGCCGGCACCTTGTTCCATTTGCATTTTACACGCGGTACACTCGGTAGTGCCGGCTTGAAAATCGGGATCGCGCAAGGTCGAGATCATCCCCCAACCGGCGCGCAAACTGGTGCGGAAGTTTTCTTTCTTCAGTCCGTACGTGCCGGCCATGCCCGAGCAACCGCGTTCGATGCGCTGGACTTGCAGCCCGCTAATCAAGCGCAGCAGATTCTCGCCCGGTGAACCGTTTTGCAAGGCTCGCACGTGACATGGCATGTGGTACGCCAGCGATGCATTGATCGGCCGCAGATCCAATTGCAAGTTGCCCTGTTGGTGCATCTTCCAAAGATAGTGGCACGCCTCGAAAGTATTTTGTGCCACCAGCCGGGCATCGTCATCGTCGATTAGGTTCAAGTATTCGTGCGTCAGACACAGTGCCGTCGACGGCTCGGAGCAGACGATCGTATAACCCTGACGCACGGCTTCAGCCAACAGCGGAATATTATGCTCGGCCGCTTTGCGAGCAGCATTCAGCGCGCCCATCGAAATCATCGACATGCCCGATTGTCGTTGGTCGGGATGCACATAGACGGCCACACCGTTGTGCTCGAATGTCGCAAGCAGTGCTTCGCCCAACTCGGGGTCGTGATAGTTGACATAGGTGTCGATGAAATACAGCACCTTGCGATCGCTACGTCGTGTGGGTCGAGTCAGTTTACGACGAGTCGCGCGGCGCATGAACGAGCGCGCCGCAAAGCGCGGCAACTTGCGATTGCGCGCAACGCCCAACGATTTTTCGAGTAGCCAGCGCATCTGCCGATTACCGACGATCCAATTGGCCAGCGGGCTGAAGGCGCTGCCCCAAGAACTCAACAGGTCGATTCGCGACATCAGCCAATCGCTGGGTCGCAATCCGTTCTGTTCGACGTATTGCCCCTTGGCTTCGATCATCAATTTGGGAATGTCGACGCCCGCGGGGCACTCCAAGCGACATTGATGACAATTGACGCACAGGTCGGCAACCGCTTTGACCTCCTCGGAACCCATGCTGATCGCGCCGAGTTCGTTCATCGCGAGTGCGCGCATCAGGTTGGCCTTGGCGCGCGGCGAGGCTTCTTCGCCAGGCGCGACCTTGAAGATCGGGCACATTCGCACGTCGAGTAATTGCGATCGGCAAGCACCGCAACCGTTGCAACTGCGAGCCTCTTTGGTCAGTTGAGCCAGAGTCCAATTGAGTTGCAATTCGATGGGCGTGACCGGGAGAGGTTCACCGCTAATGGCGACGACCATTCCCTCGACAGTCGGAGTGTTCAACACCGGGCCATTCGTCGGAACAACCTCGGGAGCCGCGATATCGTGGACGGGCTGCGGAACCGTTGCCGTGTCAGTACTTGTCAGAGCGCCCGATGGTCGCAAGTTCCTCGCCAGCGATGGGCTTTCGTCGGAAATGATTTTGCCCGGATTGAGGATGCCCAACGGATCGAAAATTTGTTTTAGCTCGCGAAAGACCTCGTACAGTTCTCCGTACTGCTGTCGTACGAACGGCGTGCGACTCAGTCCATCGCCATGCTCTCCACTGATGGTGCCGCCGACCTCTAAAGTTTCCCGATAGAAGTCGGCAGCTAACACATCGAGCTTGTTGACGTCGGCCGGTTCGGCCAAATCCAAAAACGGGCGGACGTGCAACTGCCCATGCCCGACGTGACCATACAGCGATGCGGTGACTTGATGCCGCTTGAGCGTGTTTTGGAGTCGGACCAAGAAGTCGGGCAATACCGCGGGTGGAATGGCCACGTCCTCGATAAACGGCAACGGACGGGCCGAGCCTTTCAAGCGATGCAACGTGGGCGTGACACGTCGCGCCAGTTGCCAACACAGCTCTTGATCGTGCTTGTCGAACGCCAGGTGCGTGTCGAATGCCAGTCGTCGCTTGCGTCGCACATGATCAACCGTGGCCGTCAGCCGGTCCCGAACTTCGGCCTGGTCGTCACCGGAGTGTTCGATCAACAACAGCGCTTCGGCTTCGCTGGGGATCATCAACTCGTAGCGCACGTCGGACTCGCGCGCCAGACTTAGATGCCGGCGATCGAGTAGATCGCATGCCGCCGGTCCGAACGGCAATATCTCCTGGACTGCCAGCGAAGCGTTTTCAAGCGAGTCGAAGAACAACAGCCCGACGCCCCGGTGACGTGGAATGGGCTGAGTGGATAGCGTCGCTTCGGTCACGAGGGCCAACGTGCCCTCCGAGCCGGTTAGCAACCGCGCCAAATCCAAATGGGTGGCGCTCAGCACATCACTAAGTTGATATCCGCATTGATTGATGACCGATTTAGGTTGCTTGCTCTCGATTAGTTTGGAGTTGGCGGTTAGCAGTGCGGCGACGCGATCGACCAGTTCACGTTTGCGACGTTCGACCGGGTCGATCTCGATCACACTGAGGTCGTGTTCGAGCGGTTCGCGGCCGACTTCCATGACTTCGCCGTCGGCCAGAACGATCTGCAAACTGCGAACATGCCGCCGGGCCGAACCGTATTGCAGCCAATGACTGCCGCTGGCGTCGATCGCAATCACGCTGCCCAGCGTCGTAATTTGAATCATTGCCGGATCGGGGCCGAACAGTCGCCCAAACGGCAACAGATGCTCGTTGAGTCGCGCCAGAATGACGCCCGGTTGAACGCGAACTTCATCGGCCTCGGTTCGAAGAATGCGCCGCATGAAACGCGAGAAATCCAGAATCAACCCGCCGCCGAGCGATTCGCCCGCCAGACCTGAGCCTGCACCGCGGGCATGTACGGGGATCTTTCGCTCGGAAGCATATTTCAAGCAGGCAGCAACATCGCTCGATGTACGTGGTCGGACCACACCCAGCGGCTTGAGCTGATAGATGCTGGCGTCGCTCGAGTAAAGCTGCAGAAACAGATCGTCGCAATGGACATCGCCGCGGACCAGCCCTCGCAAATCTTCTTGGATCCGCTGTCGGTTTTGATCCATGGGTTGACGTAGTGGGTGCGATCGTTTCAGCCCCCGGCTTTGCCGAGGGATAAGAGTATTAGATTGCGTTCGACCAGCCAATTGTAAACGACTCAACCAACAATTGTCCCGCGACGAAGCCGGGGGCTAAGTGGAACTGTTTGGATTTGCCAATGGATGCTGCGGAGCCGAATGCTGATGCTCGGCCAGGCGAATCTTTTGTTGGCGATGACGTTCGTGCGTCTCTAGTTCGAATGCTTGGTAATCCTCGGCATCGGCCAGTCCGCGGTATTGCGCTCCGCAACGGTAACACATCAATACGTTGGGCATCAGCACATACAACAACACATCGACACCGGCAGTGGCAAATAAAATGGCATACGTCAGAATCGGACGATTCATGCCCCAGGCAATACTACTTAGTACAAACCCGATGGTCACAATTCCCACGCCCAGGCGTTGCGGAAAATCTTTGCGACTGAATAGGTCGGTACTGGGGCAAGCCAGGCAACGATGAAGTCGCACGTCACCCGCTTGTTTGCCCGTTGGTGGATCGATAGCAAATGCATCGGCCGGAATGCGGATCGTCTGCGCACACTGCCCGCAGCGATACTCCGAATCGCCGGGTTGCACATCGACCCGGTCGGTCTGATCGCATTTCGGGCAGTTGAAGGTGACGTTCATTGCGGAGGGGTGAGCAGCGAGGAGCGGGAATCAGGAGTCAAGAATCGAACAGGGAACCTCATACGTCTTCGGAACGTCGAACGAGTCGCGTTGCCCTGCTCGCTGCTCATCCCTCGCTGCCACCCCTCATCCCCTTCCTCCATCATACGGGATACGGCGATTCTTGCGACAGTAGCTGAGCGACCAACTCGCCCAAAAACGTCAGGATGACCGCGACATACAACATGCCGGTCGCGGCCTGGGTGTTGGGGATTTTGAGCGTGACCCAGGTCATCCAGATGACTCCGGCCACGCTGATCAGCCCGGCGATCCAACGCAACACCAGCAGCGGAAGATTAAGTGCAAATTCGTCGTTCGAGATCAACAACAGCAGTCCGAGCAAAGCGACGGTTGCCCGCAATAACAGCGCCAGGCTCATCAGTTTGAGCAATCGCCGCAGCGGTTTCATTTCCATGGTCGGAGTGTTCAGATACCAATGACCGAGAAACATCGCGGCGATCGTACTACCCAGCAACAGGCCGCCGGTTACGGGATCGAGGCACAACAACCATGACGCAATTGACCCCGCTTGGGATGGATCGGATGACCGCTCGACTGCTGAAAGGGCCGGGGTGCCCAACCAGGCGCCAATCAAATCAGCGACGGCGACAATCCACAACGACGCTATGCCCCCGAGCGGTTTTTCGTACAGCCAAAACACTGCACCAAGATAACTGACGATGGCACCGACCAGTGGCGGCCAAAGCGAAAACTCCGCCGGCCGCGCCACGGCGATCAACGCCGACAAGACATTCAAGCCCAAGAGCACATACAAATGATTGCGAAAGTACCCGCTGGTTACGCGCCGCGGCGAGGTCAGCGCCATGGCCAAGGCCAAGCCGAACGCAAGTCGCAGAATAAACTGGGTGAGCAGCGGCACTGAGCGAGTGGGGAGTGTGGAAAGGGGAGCGGGGAATGAAAAGGACGAAGTACGAATTACAAATTACAAAAAACGGGTGGAACTCCGGCGACAACTTTATGTACTTCGTACTTTGTACTTCCAACTACCGCCGGCCGCCGTAAATCAGCCCCATCACCTCGGAGCGGCTCGATAAATTCGAGCGGAACAAGCCCTTCATCGCACTAGTTACACAGAGGCTGCCCGGCTTGCGCACGCCGCGAATCGTCATGCAGGTATGCGTCGCTTCGATGACGACGGCCACGCCTTTGACTTGCAGCTCTTCCAACAACAGGTTGGCAATCGTCTCGGTCATTCGCTCTTGCACTTGCGGACGTTTCGACACGACCTCGACCACGCGGGCCAGTTTGCTCAGGCCGATCACACGTCCGTTGGGCACGTAGCCGATGTGTGCCACGCCCATGAACGGCAGCATGTGATGTTCGCACATGCTGTTGAAGCTGATATCGCGCACTAGCACGAGCTCGTCGTATTGCTCGGTAAAGAATTTTTGCAAGTGCTCGCGCGGCTCTTGATGCAAGCCGCTGAACAATTCGGCATACATTCGCGCCACGCGGCCCGGAGTTTCAAGCAACCCTTCGCGATCGGGGTCTTCGCCCACCGCGGCCAATATGTCGCGAACCGCCCGCTCAATGCGTGGAAAATCGACCTGCGGATATTCGCGAGCCGCCTTGAGCATCTTCTCGTCAGTTAGATGCTCATCGCGTTCGCCTGTCAGACTGCCTTGCATGGTAGGTTCGGATTCTTGATCGCGATCGTTCGTCATGTGCCGTAGAACGGAATTCATTCCGTCAAAAATATAGAACGGAAATCATTCCGTTTTCTGAAAAAACAAACCGATCTTAACCCGAAGCGTCGGCAAGAAAAGGTGCCAGAGTGATGCCAGTGTCTTGCTGATGCGTCGAGTTGGGACAGCAAACTCAATAAATCTAAACGGAATAAATTCTATTCCACAAAAAAATGCAAATCGGAATGAATTCCGCCTTACCAAAAAAATGCAATGAATTCCGTCCTGCGTTAATTATCGCTAAATGGCGGCGGAAAAGCCTGTCGTAAGTTCGTTCGATCTTGATTCAACACTTCGAAAAGTATATCGACGCGCCGCCCGACGTTCGCTTCCGACAGCAGGCGTTCTTTAACTTCTCCCGGCAAGTCGAGCGTGTAGGCCACGATGTCGGTCAACATGCCCAGCGGAATTTGTTTGCCCAACAACGATTCGAACTGCTGCCCACCCGCGGGGGCCTGCGGCAACGTCTGCTTAAACAGATCGAGCAGTCGTTGTTGATCGGCGTGGCGAGTAAAGTCCGAATCATCAGGATATTCATCGTCCAGCAAGCGGGCCTCCGCTTCGCGGAACAATTTGTGGGGAGGCAGTTCACGCACGATCTCGATTCGCTTCAGCCCCAACAGCAATACATTGTACGTCCCTTCGCTCGTGCGATGATGCGTGGCCACGCGACACAAGCAGGCTGTCGATCGGAGCGGGGGTCGGCCTTCGTAATTTGGCTCCCATCCCGGAGCCAGCACCGCCATGGCGATTAGCCCGTCCCCTTCCAACGCCTCTTCGAGCATCGCCCGGTAGCGCGGTTCGAAAATGTGTAGCGGTTGCATAACGTGCGGAAACACGACCAGATTGGGCAACGGAAACAGACGCACGGTACCCGAGAAAGACTCGCTGGAAAACGACAGATCATCCGACGGGGTCATAATGTTTTCGAGCGTATCTGCGAGCGGCCGGTAGACAGTTTGGCTTTGTAATGTAGTCTTCTCGCTTCGCGAGGGGAATCGTCTCGCCCCAGTGAGATGCCCACGTTGGTCGATCAATCAGTGCGTAATCTCGGCAGCCGGTGGGTCGAGATGAATTTCAGGGATCAAATCGGGATCAATTTCGATCTGCGGAAACTCTTCGGTACTGGCGGCGACCTCGGCAAAACAGCGATCGAATTCGGCCAAAAACTTCTCCAAATCCAAGCCCATGTGGTGCGGTCGATACGGCTCTAAATAACTGCGTGTACTAACGTGCAATTTTTTCGCACCGCGAATGTTGCCGTTGCCAAAATGATACAACCCGACGGCGGCCTGAATCAGCCCCTGATAAAATTTACGTGACTCGCCGCGATATTCGGTCCAGAGCGCTTCCCAAACCTCGTGGCTTTCGAAGAAGTCGCAGACGTTGAAATGCTCGATCCCTTGCAAGTACAGCGGATCATAAGCTACATCGGACATGAATAGCTTCGTAGGTTTTCACGTAGTACTGCGGTTGATTGTCAGTATCGAAATAATAGCGAACGTCAATCTAGAATTTGGAGCGATGACCAGTATTTGCTTTATCGCCAAATAAAGTTTCCTATTTAAATTATTCCTCCAAATATGCCAGGAAGTACTTCACCTAACCGATACGTTAATCGCACAAAAAAAATAGAAATCCAGCCCGCGATCCCGCCCGCAAATGCGCCCGACCACTTCCAAGGTCGGGCGAAATAGCTGCCAATCAAAGCACCCGCCCCCACACCGATCGCTTGCCCAATCCAAAACTTTTCACGTAGAACGTAATCAAGCAAATCGATGGCTAGAAGCAAGTCGAAGTTGTTCATGGAATTATAACAGCACCGCAGGGCCACATGGAAACGCAAGCGGCCGGGATATACCCGGCCGCTCGCTCAACTATTGTATTTCTAAATGAATCTGCACCTTCGCTCAGTCGCGGCTCGTGAGCTGCATCAAGAACTGGAGGATGTAGAAGAACAAAATCATCACCGAGGCGAACAGTGCCAAGGCCGCGGCGACATGCTGCCCAACGCGGTAGTTGTGCATCACGTTCGAAGTGTCGTACAAAATCCAGCCGCAAGCAAACACGATCATCGCCGCGCTAAACCAAATACCGAGCGAAAAGCCCATGAACACGCTACACAGCACGGCACCCATCGCTCCCAAACCGGCCACAAACAATACATTGCGCATCCAATTGAAATTAGCGCCGGTGACGAACACGATGGCCGTTAATCCACCGAATACGATCCCAGTAATCGCGCCGGCGGTCAGAATTAAATGCTGCCCTTGAAAATACTTGTCGGCGATGTACAAAATCGGCATAAAAATCACCGCTTCCATCGCGACATATAGCGACAGACCGGCGTACTGCATGGCCGACGATGTCGAGCTCATCGCCCACTTGTTGGCCACATAGCTGACCAGCATCATGCCACCGATCAAGAACAATGGCGCGTAACTGCCGGCGCTCATCACGGCGTCGGTGTAGGCTTTGGCGACGGTATTTAACAACACCGCTTCAATGGCTGCAAACGCAAACACGGCTCCCAACAAGTGGGCATATGTCTTGCGGATAAAGTCCGCCCGCTCGTCGACCGCGGCATTCGCGGCAAAGTCGCCATAGCTGGAACGGTATGGATTGTCGGCGTAACTCATTGTCAGGTCCCTCGTGTAAACGGTTGTGTAACACTGCCCTAGTTATTTATTCGTAAGCGCGACCGTCAGCTTAGTAGCATTCTACCGCCGAAACGTCACCGCGGTGCGAATTTTTATCGCCCCGACGAGTGGATTGCCAGTGCGGTAGTCTACCTTTAAGTTGTTTTGCCGTCAAATTTTAACAAGCCATCCCTCGTTTCCCACGGTCTCCGTGGGAACACCAGTTAGGACGTTGTTGCTCGTTTGCTGAATGATGATGGTCGCAGGCATCACTTTAAGACTGCGGAGCGCCCGGTGATTGGTCCCTACGTGGGAGCGTGGGAACAAGGAAGACTGAATTCTGACCGACCTTGACAGGCCCTATCAGCGCCCTGAGAATACTTAGCTCGGCCGCAGTCCTATCTTCAAATCGCGAATTACCGGTTTTTCATGCCGCCCCAGACGGAAGTGAAATTGCCGGAAGCAAAACGTCATGCGGGCCAAATTGTCCGGCGGCTCGCAAAGTATTACCCCGATGCGGTTTGTGCGCTGAACTTTTCCAGTCCGCTGCAATTGTTGATCGCCACGATTCTTTCGGCCCAATGTACCGATCAGCGGGTTAACCTAGTCACTCCGGAGTTGTTTCGGCGGTTTCCTACAGCCCAGGCACTAGCAGCGGCACCTTTGGCGGAAATCGAACGGCTGATTCAAAGTGCAGGGTTCTTTCGCAACAAAGCCAAAAACATCCAGCAATGCTGCCGGCAGATTGTCGAGCAACATGGCGGCGAACTGCCGCGCGATTTGGAGACGCTGGTGCAACTGGCCGGTGTCGGCCGCAAGACCGCCAACGTACTGTTGGGCGTGGCGTTCGGCATCCCCTCGGGCGTGGTTGTCGATACGCATGTCGGTCGGCTGAGCATTCGACTGGGGTTGACCGATAAGACCGACGCGGTGCGTGCCGAGCGCGACTTGATGGCCATTCTGCCCAAGAAAGAGTGGATCGATTTCAGCCACCGCATGATTCATCAGGGGCGACAGATTTGCATCGCCCGCCGACCGAAATGCGACATCTGCCCGCTATCGGACATTTGTCCCAAGATCGGCGTCGAAGCGAAATTACGAGTTACCAAGGACGAATTACGAACGAAGAATAGGAAACCCACCGGCAAACTTTTGTAATTCGTAATTTGTCCTTCGTAATTCATTACCCACTCCCCATTCCGAGTTCCCCACTACCCATGATTCTCTCCGGTCAAGAAATTCGCAGCCGAATGGGCGAGGACATCGTTATCGAACCGTTTGTCGATGCGAATCTTAACCCTAACAGTTACAACCTAACGCTGCATCACGAGCTGATGACCTACGAAGAAGTCGTGCTCGACATGCGCAAGGCCAATCGCGTGCGGCGTCTGGAAATTCCGCCGGAAGGTTTCGTGCTGACGCCCAATCAGCTTTACTTGGCTCGCACCGTCGAGCGGACTGAGACGCACAACCTAGTGCCGATGATCGAAGGGCGATCGTCGATCGGCCGATTAGGGCTGTTCGTACATGTGACGGCAGGTTTTGGCGACGTGGGTTTCTGCGGCTATTGGACGCTGGAGATGTTTGCCGTAGCGCCCGTGCGAATTTATGCCGGGGTACAAATCTGTCAGATCTTTTACCACCAGATCTGCGGCGATGTGACTGAATACGTCAGCAACAAGTACCAGCACAACAGCGATATTCAGCCGAGTTTGCTATTCAAAGAGCTCGACCCCGATTGTGAACGCGATCCGCAGTTGCAGTTGGAGTTTGGCATGGAACGGTCGCACTAACATGAGGGGTCGGGGATCAGAGGGCAGGGGGATTGCACCCACGAAGTCTAATTGGTGAACGAACCGTTTCTCCGCTCTCGGTACGAGATCGCGAATGCGAATGCGACGCACTGGCAAACCATCACTGACAACTGACAACTGACAACTGACTACTGACTACTGACTACTGACAACTGACAACTGACAACTGACTACTGACTACTGACTAAACTTCGCAACGTCGCCAGATTCATCCGATCCAGCTCTATCCCTTTTGAAATTCCATCTTCTTCTTTTGGAGTTTCCAAATACATCGGCACTTTCTTGAATCGCGGGTCGTTCAGCAACAGCCGAAAGCCTTCGAGCCCGATGTGTCCCTTGCCGATGTGCTCGTGCCGGTCGACACGCGAACCAAGCTCGCGCTTACTGTCGTTGAGATGAATCGCCTTGACTAGCTTGATCCCCACAATCCGGTCAAGCTCCTTCATCGTGTTTTTGTAGTCCTTCTCGGTCGAGATCGGATACCCGGCCGCGAATGTGTGGCACGTATCGATACACACGGCGACGCGCTCGGGCGATTGCACGCCGGCGATGATCGCGGCCAGGTGTTCGAACCGATGGCCCAGGTTGCTGCCCTGTCCGGCGGTATTTTCCAGCAGCGTGACGGCTTTCACCTCGGGCGTTTGTCGATGGACTTCATTCAACGCCATGACGATCCGTTGCAGCCCGACCGCTTCGCTACTGCTGGTAAACGAGCCGGGATGCGTGACGACGTAGGGAATCCCCAGTTGATCGGCGCGGCGTAGTTCGATGATGAAGGCGTCGATCGACTTTTTCCACAGCTCGTCGTCCGGCGCGGCCAAGTTGATCAGATACGAATCGTGCGACAGCGGGTGCGATAGCCCGGCCAGTTGCAGTGCTTGCTTGAACCGCGTCGCCTCGTCGGCGGTTATCTCCTTAGCCCGCCACTGGTTGTTATTCTTGGTCAAGAGCGCGTCAGATTGAAGTGATGTTCGATCTGTTGGAGACACACGCTTGATCGACCATTGAGAAGGACTAGACGTGAAAATTTGCACGCAATCACAACCGCACTCCTGAGCAATTTCGCAAGCTCGATAAATACCGCCAGCAATCGATTGATGCGCACCGAGAATAGGCATTTTTAGTTCAACCGAGTTTAGAGACAAAGTGAAGCCCGATTGTCCGCTTGTTCCTTCGCTTGTCAACGCAAATTGCAGTTCAGACACGTTTGGGGCTCAGAACGTCAATGGATACGTCATTCAGCTCGCCAGTGATGGCTTAGACAACTAGCGAGACCCCGATAATTCACTTTGAACGGCGAAACGTCGTTCAGAGAGACCCCGATAATTAAGTGTTGGGCAAGCGAGTCAGCACTGCCGACGGTAAGCTGATGTTTGAATGGCACCCGCAGACGAAATGGATGGGGCAATTGTTCTACCCCGACCCCAAGAAACCGGGACGGCTGATTTCCGGCCCGATTCAAAGAATTCAGCGCAAGAACAAAGGTCAACGCGAACATACGACGCTGATACCGAGCAACAACGCCACGCACGTTAAAACCGTGCAAATGATTTTCGACTTGTTCGCGAGGTCGGGCGTATCACGTCGGCAAATCTCGAAACGATTGAATGACGCCGGACGACTTTTCTACGATCAACCATTCAAAACGTCGTTAGTAAATCAGATGCTGACGAATCCCGCTTATGCCGGTGAGACGCATTTCGGCAAACGTCAGTCGGGCGAACTGTACACGTTCGACGGTGAGGGTCTGACGGTCGCTATCAAGAACGGCAAGTCAAAAGGCAAGCGGGCAGTCGCCGAACGCATCGTCAAAACGAACACCCACGCAGCGCTGATCGACGCCAAGACCTGGCAGCTAGTTCAGAAAAAGCTGGCGAGCGAACAAGATCGGACCAGTTTCGCGCCGCGCAACCCCGCTTACTACTTGAAACAGATTTTTGTTTGCGGGCACTGCGGCAAGAACATGCAAGGGCGAATGGAACGCGACCCCGCAACCAAGAAACCGAAAGCTGTCTACGTGTGTTCGTCCTACGTCGCGGGCAAATCGAACGGTCAGGCAAGTAAGTGCGGCTATCATCGAATCAGCCATGACGATGCCGAAAAAATGTTGATCGACAAAATCGCCGAACTCAAACTTGACCACCGCAACGATGCCAGCGAACAGACCCGCACTAACCACAATCGGCAAGTAGCTTTGGCGATCGGTCGGGTCGAAGAGACGTTTTCGGAATTTGACGAAATCTTAAATCAAGGCGTCGCTGCGTTCGTTGAGTACCTAACCCAATCGGGCAACGTGAAACCCAAAACACTTTTCGAGCTACAGCATCAAGCGCAGCATTTTTACCGCTATGGCAGAACGAAGGACATTCATTATCGAACGAAGGCGGGCAAACGTGACACCGTCGCCAAGCCTAATCTGACCGAGTTTCGCAAGTTAATCAAAGCAGCCGAAGTCGAGGACGTTGCGGTTGCAACGCGGACTCTTGTGAAACTAAGAACCGAACACGCCGACTACACCAGAAATTGGGCGAAGGCCAGCGAACTCAGTCAAGCGGTTCTCAAGCAAGAGATTGACCAGCTTGAAGCACAGGTTGTAGAATTGCAGCCGCGTACCGTGCCGATTTCAGAACGACTCAAAGCGGTGCGAGCAGTCGAGTCTGAACAGGACGCAAAGCTCGCTCAACTTCAAGTCGAACTGCCCAAGCTAGAGAATCGCGAGAAGGGCGAAGCCTTGCGAAGATTGTTTGCCAAGGTTAGCCTGTTCTGGGATGCTGAGTTCATCCCGTCATCATCAAGTCCCACGCGACCCCGCAAGACGGATCGAACCGGTCGATTCAGATATACGCTGAATCGCAGCAAAAT
>JAYTAU010000707.1:0-6616 GCA_043737375.1 Planctomycetia bacterium | reverse complement strand
TGCGCTACGCAGTCCAACTCCCCGGCGGAACCAGTAAACTCAAGGGGACATTTCTATCGGTCAGAAACAGAGGACATTTCTAATGGTTTACAACACGGCTTTGCTTACGGCCCCTTGCCCGCGATTCCACTCTAGCCTAAGCTTGCGGGTTAGATAATCGGGCGATTAGCTCAGTTGGTTAGAGCGCTTCGCTTACACCGAAGATGTCGGGGGTTCGAGTCCCTCATCGCCCATTCACACTTCTCAGAAATGACTTTACGAGTACGAAGGATGAGTATGAATATGCCAGATGAAGTCTTTTGGGCACGGTTTGCATAAACGGGTTCTGGCATTGATTCGACTGTGGAAGAAGCAAACAGTTTTGTTGGACAGTTCACGCAGGTCAAAATTGCTGATTTTATATTTAAGGTGGTTAAAAAACAGTTGCTCAGTGAAGACCCTGCTAAGATGTGGTACTCTAAGCAAGGTTGGCTTGAAATTCGAGCCGAGATGATGTTATTGACCCCAGAAGGTCGTCAAGCGCTTCGCCACGGAATGTGCAGTCTTGACAAGGCGAAATTACTATCGTTGCTTGGATTCGATGAACCGATGGGTTAAAAAACCAGAAATTCTTGTGGACACTGTTGAGTGCCTCGATTGGACCGAGAGCTTTGCCTGCTGTAATACGTTCTTGCTCGGCGGCTGCGTGATGAAGTCTTATTGCGCGATTACTTACGCTTCGCTTTTGTCTCGCGCCGTTTGCTAGCCGGTTTCAGCATTCGTTTACCGGATTGCTTCAAAGCACGATCGATCTTGTCGATAGTCGGCACGGTTGGCGTATGCTTGCCGGTTTCGATGCGGCAAAGATGTTCGACCGTTATACCCGAAAGTGTCGCCAGTCGCCTTTGCGTCAGTCCGGCGGCCGCCCGGTCGCGAATGATCTTCCGCGCCAAACTAGCTCTGGCGTACTCTACAGCCGGAAAATTTCCATCGGCGTCTGGCTCGGGCAACTTCGGCAGGTCAGCCGCTTTGGCTTGAGTCGTCAACCGGTCATACTCGGCTCTTGGTAAAAGTACATACGGTTTTCCGTCGACCACGATTGTCTGCTGTGCTACCATCTCGCTATTCCTCATAGAAGCCGTCGCGATGACCCATCGTTTCCACGATCACGACGTCGTTTGTAACGTAAAATTGCAAGCGGTAATCACCAGTCCGCATGCGGAAGCGGCCTGCCAAGTCGCCTGTCAGCGGTTTCGCACCACTTACGTGCGGCCAATTTTTCAGTCGAACCAATAGTTTCAGCAAGCGGTTATGAATCGGGTTGTCCAGCGATTCGAGCTGCTCCGCCGCCCCAGGAGTTAACGTTACGACCGCCGTGTGACAATAATATTATGTGTTGATGTTCATATCAATGGTTTTTACTACGCCAACTAAATTCGAATGTCCGACAATTGCACATGTTAAAAACA
Source organism: Planctomycetia bacterium (assembly GCA_043737375.1). Classification (GTDB taxonomy): domain Bacteria; phylum Planctomycetota; class Planctomycetia; order Pirellulales; family JALHPA01; genus JAWXCH01. The sequence goes on along the minus strand of JAYTAU010000707.1, from coordinate 5,168 downwards.
AAAAATTCAGCATAGCCGATACTGCGTTGCGTTTCTGCAAAACTTCCACTAAACGATAGGCAGATTAAATTCTTATAGTCTGTTCCCTCGAGTATGTCGGATTTTCCGCAAGTTTAAAATTGATTCTGAAGGATTTTCATGACTTGGTTGATCGACGGTTTCTCTCGTTTCGGTCGCTGGCAGCGCTGGCAAATGCTCGTCGTTTTGCTGGCGGCCACGCTGCTGGTCGGCTATCTCGACTACCTGACGGGCGACAAACTCTCGCTCTATATTCTATTCTTTCCGATCATCTCGATCGCCGGCTGGGTGCTGGGCTTTCGCACGGCGCTGGCGATCTCGTTGCTCAGTTCGGTTTTGTGGCTGGTCGACGATTACCTCGAACCGCATACGCCCTTGCCCGACGGATATGAGCACTGGGCCACGCTGGTGCGATTCGCGGTGTTCGCGAGCTTTGCCTTGGTACTAGCGCGGTTGCGAGCTTCGCTCGATCGCGAACAACAATTGGCCAGCCACGACGCATTGACCGGCCTGGCCAATCGCCAATGGCTGTTCAACCTGGGCGAGCGCGAATTGGCCCGTTGCCGGCGCAGCCGATTGCCCATCACCGCAATTTTTCTGGATTGCGACGGTTTCAAAGCCGTAAACGATGCATACGGACACGATGCCGGCGATGCGGTGTTGCGGGCCGTGGCATCGGCGTTAATGAACAATTGTCGGCCCACCGATGTTGTGGCCCGACTCGGCGGCGACGAATTCGTGGTATTGGTCAGCGATATGGAGGCGAGTCATGTGCGCGATTTTGCGGCCCGCTTGAAAACCGAATTGCTAAGTGCGATGGCGATCGGCAGTTGGGCAGTGACGTTCAGCATGGGCGTGGCGACGTTTTGCGACCCGCCGACCGATCTCGACAAAGTGATTCAAGCGGCCGACGATTTGATGTACTTGGTGAAGCATCATCGCAAGAATGGCATCGAAGCCCGCGAGTTTACGAACGATTCGGCGGTCGAACTCGTGCCGACCTAGTTAGCAAGATTGGGAGTTCAACCTCGACTTGCGATCAGGTGTCCGTTGTCAGTGGCCAGTTGCTTTGATCCTCCGCACTACCTATTCCGCACTCCGCATTTCTGCTTGCAGTTTCTAAAACTCCAACTCGCGAAACGCGCGCATTCCGACCCTGAGCGGCCACAGGGTCGCTATCGTTCCGGTAACCATCGTCAACAGCGTCCCTAGCATCACACCCTCGCGGCTGCCGATGAATCGCACGATCGGGTGAATGCTTTGGTCTAAGAAGATTCCCTGTTCGAATGCCATTCGCAAATGAAACGGCACCGCGGTCAACAGCACCAACAACATGATGTACAGCGCACTAATCACCAGATTCAATGTCCCGCCGAAGCCGGCCGCGATTTTAGAGGGGGAATTTTCGCGCAGGTCGGGCATGATGGCACCCAGCCCGACCGCGATTGACGACAGCCCTAAACATAGCGCGGCGCAAGTTACCTGATGCACGAACATCATGCCTGGCGACATGTCGAGCATCCAATCGCTCAATAGAATCAAGATGCTGCAAGGAATTAGCGAACCGACCGCGGCAAACAAAAACTTGACGCGCAAAATAGTGTCTCGCGTCAAAGGCAGCAGGCCCAGAATCCAAAACCGCTTTCCTTCCAAACTAACCATCGGAAAAATGAAGCGGGTGGTGAACGTCGACAATATCAGTCCGACCACGGCCAAATTGAGAAAGCCGATCATCGCCGAGTACATGATGTTGCCCGATGATCCATAAGTGAATCGCGGAATATTGAAGAAGTAGATCGCCAGCAACCCGAAAAAAATGACGAACTGCAGCCATTGCACCGGGTCGCGGCGAAAAATCCGCAGCTCTTTGATGAGCAACCAGCGAATTTGCTCAGGCACGAAGATCATCGATCGTCGCAATACGTCATCGAAAGCGAATCGCTTCAGCTTGCGCCGCGAGCTGACTTCGCATTGCAAGCGACTGTAGCCGGCTCGATAGGTGCGGCCGGCAATCCACGCGGCCAACTGATGAAAGAACAACGCGTTGGCAGACAGCACCATCAAAAACAGCAGACTTTCGATCCAAGGTTGATAACCGTCGCCAATGCGGCCCGCGGGGCGAGTGGCTTCGAGCAAGCCTGCGCTCAGCCACCAACTGGGGAGCAATCGTTGTTCGGTGAATCGCATCCGATCCGAGACCTCTTGAAACCAGCGCGGCGTCATCAGATCGGCATGGCCTTGCCGTGCCACGAACCAGCCGATCCCGATCACCCCCACGCACAGCAACAGCCCGCCGATCGACAATGCGTGCACGCGCAACCGGGGCAACCAGTTCACCAGACACAAGCAGGCGATCGCACCCAACGCTGTCGGAATATAAACGAACACCACCACAAACGGCAGCAACAGTGCGTAGTAATACCAAGGAGCCTGCATGACCAGACCGTTGGCCATCAGCATCGGGCTACCCATCAAAATAAAGCCCCAACTGCTGAACCAGGCGGCCTCTTGGAATTTGTAAACGAAAATTCGACCGGGCCGAACTGGTTGCGTGAGCAGAAAAGCGGCTTCGGCCGATCGATATAGCCCGCTATACAAAATAATCGACGATGAGAACATCAACATCGCAAATAGCGACGCAAAAAATGTGTTGTATAGTCGCGGTACGATATCGGGGACTGTTTGTAGGAATCGAAAGCCCTCGTAGAACAGCCAGAACAACCCGAACCAAAAAAACAGGCTCAGAAACGCGATCAGCGAGATCCGCAAACGGGCCGTGCGAAGTTTGTCGGCAATCGTACTTTTGAGTAGCCGCCGCCGCAGTCGCCAGAAAAGCTGCGACTCTTGTTCGAGTGAAAGCAGTCTCGAATCGACCGCCACAGGGCTGGTTTCGCCGGCATTGCTGATTTGTGCGGCAAGTTCCATGCGTTTTAGTCGCGAAATGTCGCTGAAAATAATATGGCCGCGAATGGATACGATTGAAGATAGAACCACGAAATACGCGAAAGACACGAAAAATAATTAGAATAGAAGCATTAGACAAAAATTGATCGTTTGATCTCAACGATTTTGCTTCGTCCACTCAGATAGGTTCTTCCCGAGACTGGCGAGCCATGGACGAATTGCAACTCCCAATTTGCGTTCATTCGTATCCATTCGCGGCTAACCCTTTCCATCGAGACTTGTGCTCTCGTTCATTCGCGACCACGCCCCTACTTTTCATCCAAAACCAAATCCGCATCCGCAGCCTTGGCGGTCAATTCCAAGTACAGATCTTCGAGTGACGTATGTTCTTGCGATAGTTGCTGACGTAGCTGTGAAAGCGTGCCCAAGAAACGCAACCGCCCGTGATCGACCACGCCGATGCGATCGGATATCTCTTCGGCAACGGTCAGCGAATGCGTCGACATGAATACAGTGGCACCTTCACGCGCTTTGCGACGAAGCAGATCCTTGACTAAACGCGCGCTGCGCGGGTCGAGACCGACCATCGGTTCATCGACGATCAAAACCTGCGGATCGTGCAACAACGCTGCGGCGAACGCCAGTCGTTGCTTCATGCCATGCGAATACGTTTCGGCTAGTTCGTCGATAAATTCGTGTAACGCAAAATTTTCGGTCTCGCGATCGATGCGCGATCGGCCCTCTGTCGCGGACAAATTGTGCATATCGGCAATGAACTGCAAAAATTCTCGTCCCGATAGCTTGTCGTACAGATACGGCTCGTCCGGCACATAGCCCAACAGCCGGTTCGCCTCGCGCGATTGGACCACCACATCGTGCCCGCAAACGCGAATGGTGCCGGAGGAAGGGCGCAGCAACCCAACCAGCATTTTGATGGTCGTGGTTTTTCCCGCCCCGTTTGGTCCGAGAAACGCGAACAATTCGCCCGGCGCGACGCTAAGCGTCAGGTCCGCCACCGCGGCCTTGTTTCCATAGGTTCGCCGGAGGTGTTGGAATTCGATCATGGGCCGGGATCAAACGTGCCATCGAGACGCGGCAGGCGAAATTTGACTCGACGACCGTCTTCGTCGTTTCGCTCCGTCGAGCGATGATTTGCCGCATCGACCAATTCGGCCGAACGTTCGGCATCGGCTCGTAGAAACGTCAACCGTTTGCCGAACAAATAGGTCACTTGTTTCAACACTGCGCCGTCGGACGCTACCCACAACTTGCCGCGCGGTTCACGCGATCCGCCCAATATCGAGCCCGAGTCGGTGCGATACACTACGACCAGGACCGACTGCGGTTCGTTATCCAGCAACAGCATTTCGGGCCCCTCGACCTTGGCCTGCAACACCTCTAAATCGCCGCCTAGGCCTCGCAATGGGTTGTAAACTTTTACGGTCCAGGTCTGCCCGACATGCAACCCGGGCATTCTGGCTTGTGGGGAAAGCTCATCGCCGATCAACGCCGACGAGGGCAGCGTTTGTTCGATGGGTTTCATGCCGCCGCCGGTGTCGAACGTGACGATCAATAGGCTTCCTTGAACCTTGCCCCGCAGCACGACGACCGCATCGCGTTGACCGCCCGGCCGCATCGACGATTGAAACCCGACTAGCTGTCCGAGCGGGTCGATGTCGATCCGACTATCGGCGTCGAGCGACAAGGAGCCGCCGGCTGGAATCGCACTTCGCAACAAAGGTCGTAACAGCGGCGGAGCAACGTCTTCGACCGGAAGGCGAGAAAAGTGGACTTGAGATTTGACTTCGGTGATGCCCGCACGCGTTTTCGTCAGTTGAGTGATGGCATTTCCGATTGGGCGATCGTTCCAGAACAGTTCCCAGCAAATGGGCTCTTGCTGCTCATCGGCTACGGAATACAGCGAACGATAGCTGGGGGGGTCGCCGACTTGCAGCGGCGGAAATACCTTGGCCACCATGAGCCAAGTCATGCTACAGAGCCAAAACAGGACGACGACCAAATTAAACCAGCGATGCCCCATGCGTTGCCTCCCTCGGATTGGCGGTTCGCACCACGTCCATGCAGAACGTAGCCGATCTTATGGTAACTTAACCCCGCGTGTCGTGCAAAAGGCCGGAATCGGCAAATGTTGTAAACCATTAGAAATGTCCTCTGTTTCTGACCGATAGAAATGTCCCCTTGAGTTTACTGGTTCCGCCGGGGAGTTGGACTGCGTAGCGCAGGGA
>JAYTAU010000706.1:0-2658 GCA_043737375.1 Planctomycetia bacterium | reverse complement strand
GACCCGCCTCCGAAGCGATTACGCCCGACTCGATCGCGGCGTCGTTCTATCAAAGCTTGGGCGTCGACTTCACGAAGGAGTACAAGACTCCGACAGGTCGCCCGGTGATGATCGTCCGCGATGGAAAACCGCTCCCGCAATTGTTTTAAGACAGTACCCGGCGATACCATCGCCGGCTTTACATTCGAAAAACTGCCCCGGCGATACGTCGCCGTACTGGCCCCGTGTTCTCTGGCACGGGGCCATTTTCGTATCCGAACAGTATGCAAGAGGCGTCTCCGATGCCGATCCCACCGCTTGGACATTCTGTAGGAGGCGTCTCCGACGCCGATCAGTCCGCTGCTAGCATAACTTCGGCAAGTTGGCCTATTTATATCGTCTGATTCCGCGCCTTATAAAACGCAGAGTGTAAAAATCGCGTCCAATAGCGTCGCCTGACTGATAAATCTTCGCACCCGCGCCACCCTCAATTGCCGAAGATAACAAACAGGCAATCTATAACGCGTCACTGGGCCGCTGCTACGCACGGATCTGAAATTCGATGGAAGCGATACCGAACTCGAAGATTCGCGAGAACTATATTCCGATTCGTGCCTCGGAGTTGGTTGAGGTGCTTGCGATTCAACCGCACGTCTCACGCACGGCGGGCGAACAGTTCCGCAACTTTTGCCGTTTGCTCTCGGCGTCGTTTCATTTTCAATACCACCGCGAGCTCGAACAGCTCAAGGATGCCTATGCGCCGATCGACCCCGATGCCGAAACCTGCGACCTCGTTGAAATTACAGCCGAAATGCGCGAACGCAGCGCCGCGGCTTTTTTCGATAAAATGGTTTGGCTGCTGCAGCGCGCCAATTTTCGCCGACTCTCGCCCACGGAGATTCACGAAGCGGTCGGCGCGACGAGCGACTTCGGACTGCGCATCGATCTCGATTTCTCGATTTTCGAGCGTTTGGAAGTCTACGCCCGCGGCGATGGTTCCACGCTTCGCGCTCGACGCAGTTGGCGCAATTGGATGCGCCGGACCGAAGTCGAAATTCCAATCCACGAACGGTTGGCGGTGATCTTTCGCGCGCATCATAGTGAGCGGCCAGGTGAGAAAATCGACCCGGATGTCGTGCATCTCAAGCTGTTCAAGAATATCCCGAAGATGGACCTCGACATGCTGCTGCCGGGCACGCGCATTCGAATGTCGATGTTCGATCGCGCTAAAATCTTCGTGCCGACGCTCGGCGGCTTGGGTTTCAGTCTGTTCAAGCTGGCGCAAGGGGCGGTCGTCTTGGCCACGGCAGGCGTCTACGGTCTGTTGGGTTTGTTGGGCATGGTCGGCGGGACCGTCGGCTACGGTTTCAAGTCGTTCATCGGCTATCAGCGAACCCTACAAAAATATCAACTGAATTTGACGCGTAGTCTGTATTATCAAAATCTGGACAACAACGCCGGCGTGCTGTTTCGATTGCTCGATGAAGCCGAAGAGCAAGAGTGCCGCGAGGCGATGCTGGCCTATTTCTTTTTATGGAGTCAGAACTGTAATTCTGCAGGGAACGCGCTGCGTGGCGTTCCGGAACCGACAAAACTGCCTTGGACCATCGAACGGCTCGACATTGCGATCGAGCAGTTCATTCGCAACACATGCGGCTGTGATGTTGATTTCGAGGTTGGCGACGCGCTGGATAAGCTAAAGCGGCTGGGCATCGTCACCACCTCGTCCCAGGGCGTTCTGACCGCCGTACCGATTGCCGCGGCGCTGGCCAAACTCGACGGCGCTTGGGACAACGCGTTTCGGTACAGCGCAGCGGGGTGAGTGGTGCGCGCCGAAAGCCGTTCAGCAGCGCTCGGTACGAGAGCGGTTGAACTGCGAATGTCGGTTCGCAAATCAGTGGTTGCTTAGCGGCGCGGCCATCGGCCCGCGCTGTTCAGCCTTTGCCAAGTAACTCAGCCTAGCAAATTCGTACCATCTCCCTCGTCGGCAAAAAAGTGCAACTCAGCCAAATTTGCGAACAGCATCACGTGCTCACCGGTCTTCGTCGTTGTTCGAGAGTTCACTAACCCGGTAAGTTGTTGCCCATCCCGCGTTCGCCCGGCAACATAGTGCCGATCACCATGCGACTCGCATTCGATCGCTGTGATCTCTACAGTGCTGTGCCGGGCACTGAACATCGGCCAGGGCGTGTCGCTTAACGCCTGGGGTCGCACACCCAGTATCACAGCTTGCCCAATCCAAGGCATCAACTGTCGAGCCATCCAATCGGCCAAGGCTAGTCGTTGATAGCCTTGATTTTCATTACCATATGCAAACCAGCAACGCCCTTCGCCCAACTCAACGCGCCCCGGCAGCATGTTCATTCCCGGCGTTCCGATGAATGTGGCCACGAAACGATTCGCCGGTCGCTGAAAGACGTCTTCTCGGGTGCCCAGTTGTTGTAAACGGCCATGATCGATCACCGCCACGCGATCGCCCAGCGCTAGCGCCTCTTGTTGATCGTGTGTGACGAACAACGTAGTTACCGGTTCTTCGTGCAGCAATTGGCGCAACTCGCGGCGCAATTCGGTTCGCAACGGCGCATCGAGCGAAGTAAACGGTTCGTCCATCAACAAACAGTTGGGGCGCCGCACCAATGCCCGGCCGATTGCTACGCGTTGCGCTTCGCCGCCCGAAAG
>JAYTAU010000705.1:0-2660 GCA_043737375.1 Planctomycetia bacterium | reverse complement strand
ACCGACGATCGCCATCGATCAACGCTCAGGCAGCCGGAACCCGCGTAGCACGGTGGCCACGGTCACCGAAATTTACGACTACTTGCGGTTGTTGATGGCCCGCTTGGGCGAGGCTTCGTGTCCGCAGTGCGGCGCGCAGATCCGGCCGCAGCCCGCCGAAGAGATCCTTGAAGAGATGCTACGATTGCCGGTGAATACCAAGCTGATGTTGCTGGCTCCGATGGTGCGCGGCCGCAAGGGAGAGCACAAGGAAACCTTTGCCGAAATTCGCACCGCGGGCTTTATTCGCGCGCGGGTGGATGGCGAGATCATCGACATTGATCCGCCGCCGGAACTTTCGGCGCGCAAAAATCATACGATCGAAGCGGTAATCGATCGAATTGTGTTGCGCGAAGGAATTCAGGATCGGCTGGCCGAGTCGATTCACACGGCTCTCGCGCATGGCCAGGGAACCGTGTTGGCCAGCTATCAGTCGGCGGTCTCCCTGATTGCTCGTAAGAAAACCGAACCTGCTCATGCTTCGCAGACACTGGCGGAGCCGGCGGTTCTTAAACCCGGCCGCGCTGATGCTGCCGGTGCCGCATCCGATTGGCACGACGAACTGTTCAGTACTTTGAACTCGTGTCCCAACTGCAAAATCAGCTTCGAGGAGCTGGAACCGCGATCGTTCAGCTTCAATAGCCCTTACGGAGCGTGCCCGCGGTGCGAAGGGTTGGGCAGCCGCGTCGAATTCGACGAGGACTTGGTGCTGCCTGATTTGATGCTGGCATTGGCGACCGGCGGTGTCGCGCCGTGGAAAAAGGAATCCGATGCCTTTCTCGAAATGCAGAAACAAACGCTGCGCGCGTTTTTGTCGGACAACGGTCTGCGCTGGAACCAACCGTTCGAATTGTGGACAGCGAAACAACGCACCCATTTTTGGCGAGGGCAGGGGGAGTTCATCGGGCTATCGAACATTCTCGAAAAAGAATTCGCCACCGCGACTATTGCCGAAGATCGCGAACGTCTGGAATCGTTTCGCGGCGAGGTCTGCTGTGTCGATTGCGATGGTGCCCGGCTGCGACCCGAAGCCCGTAGCGTGCGCTTTCAAGGGCGCGCGATTCATGAGATCGGTCGCATGGCTGTCTTGCAAGCGGCCGAGTTTTTTCGCAAAGTCGACGTCCATCCGCACGATCTGCCGATCTATCAGCCGTTGGGTCGAGAGATTTCCAAGCGGCTGGAGTTTTTGGAAAAGCTCGGTCTGAGTTATCTTGCGCTCGAACGTCCGGCCGACACGCTCAGCGGCGGCGAGCTGCAACGCGTGCGATTGGCGACCGGAATCGGCTCGGGTTTGTTGGGTGTTTGTTATGTGCTTGACGAGCCGTCGATCGGTCTGCATCCGCGCGATAATCAGCGGCTGATCGAATCATTGCGTGAATTACAGAGCCAAGGAAACACCGTGTTGGTGGTCGAACACGACGAAGCCACGATGCGCGCAGCCGACTATCTGATCGATGTCGGACCTGGCGCGGGGCGGCATGGCGGGCAGATTGTGGCGGCCGGAACACCCGAGCAAGTCTGCGCGAACGAAAACTCGATCACCGGCAAGTATCTTTCGGGTGCGCTGAAGATCGCCATACCGCGCGAGCGTCGCCGCGCCGTCAAAACGCGTTCGATCACCATCGAAGGCGCCACGACCAATAACCTGAAAAATGTCGAGGCCCGCTTTCCGCTTTCGGTCTTCGTCTGTGTGACGGGGGTCAGCGGGTCGGGAAAAAGCTCGCTGGTCAACGGCACCTTGGCCCGAGCGATTTCGCGGCGATTGAACGGCAGCGGACCGAAACCGGGAGCGCATACCAGTCTGCGTGGGGTCAGTCAGATCGATAAGTTGGTGCAGGTCGATCAAAGCCCGATCGGCCGCACGCCGCGCAGCAACCCGGCCACGTATACCGGCTTGTTCGACGAAATTCGCAAGGTGTTTGCCGGCACGCGCGAGGCGAAACAACGCGGCTACAAATCGGGACGCTTCAGTTTCAATACCAAAGGAGGCCGCTGCGAGGAGTGCCAGGGCCAAGGGCTGCAAAAGATCGAAATGAACTTTCTGCCCGACCTGTATGTGCCCTGCCCGGTCTGCGGCGGGAAGCGGTTCAATCAGCCGACGCTCGAAGTCACCTACAAAGATCGATCGATTGCCGACGTGCTGAATATGAGCGTCGACGAAGCGATCGGGTATTTCGAGAACTTTCAGTTGATCAGTCGCATGCTGAAAAGTCTCGAACAAGTCGGCTTGGGTTATCTTACGCTGGGTCAATCGTCCACCACGCTCTCGGGCGGAGAGGCGCAACGCATCAAACTGGCGACCGAACTAGCCCGCGTCGATACCGGGCAAACACTGTATCTGCTGGACGAGCCGACGACCGGACTGCACTTCGACGACATCCGCCGGCTGCTCGAAGTACTCAATCGACTGGTCGCACTTGGCAACACGGTGATTGTGATCGAACATAATTTGGACGTGATCAAGAGCGCGGACTATCTGATCGACATGGGCCCCGAGGGGGGAGAGTCCGGCGGTTGCGTGGTCGCGACCGGCACGCCGGAAGAGCTGGCCGAGCTACCAGATAATCATACCGGCCGGTTTTTGCGAGAGATGTTATCGTAGTCTTAAGCTCCGCGTGGTG
>JAYTAU010000704.1:0-6632 GCA_043737375.1 Planctomycetia bacterium | reverse complement strand
ACCGTGGCCGATGCGTGCGACTGCGGCCTGGTCGCCGCACTGGCCGCCGGCGTGGTCCGCACTGCTTGGCGCTGCGAAGTCGATTCGGCCGTTTCGCCGGGCTTGCTGATGCGGCGATTGAATGAGTCGTTGGGTGCAGCCTCGGCCGGTGAACAATGGGCCGGCATCTGCACGCTATTGATCGACCCGAATTCCGGTCGGGTGGATTTGGGCTCAGCCGGGCGGCCCCACGCATTGATTTTGCACGACGATGGTCCCGAACTGTTACTGCGGCCGACGACTCCGTTGGGCATCGACCCCGACGGACTGTTCCCGGTAGCCAAGACCGAACTTAAGACGGGTGAGGTGCTGATCGCCTTCACGCGCGGTTTCATCGAGGCCAAGAGCAAAAACGGCAAGCCCCTGGATGCCAGGCAATTGGCGGAAGTCTTGCAAAGCCAGCGGACTGCCGGCCCGAACGAGCTGGTTCGGATCCTTTGCGATTGGCACGAACTACATGCGGCTCGACCAAATCAATTCGACCGCTCGGCAATCGTGGTACGCCGACGGGGCCGGTAAAACGTTGCTGTAGGAGGCGTCGCCGACGCCGACCGGATTGTTGCCGGGTGCCATGCCCACTGCCCTGAGTGGGCATGAGTATGCGGGTAGCGTTCGAGCGACGGTCTTAATCTGCTTATATTTCGCATGCCCACGCAAAGCGTTGGGCATGGCACCCAACGTCCTATCTAGTCACACCGCACACCTTGACGCGACGCGGCAATCGAATAGACTCAATTAACCGGAGCGGCCTTGATGGTTTGCTCTTTCCTCACCGCGCGGGAATGGCGGAATTGGCAGACGCACCAGCTTGAGGGGCTGGCGGTAGCAATACCGTGCAGGTTCAAGTCCTGTTTCCCGCAATGTTTTTCAACTCTGATCGCTACGTTTCGCTTCGCGAAGCCCACCCATTGCAATGGGTGGGCTTGGTCTCTAAATAAGCGTGCAACGCGATGCAATTGTCGCTGGGACCGCTGCCCGGCTTACATTCTCGGCCACCACTCCGGCGGGTCGGCCGTCACGGTGGTCAACTCCTGTGTCGTCGGGTGAACGAACTCGATGCTACGAGCGTGTAAGGCAATCGCTCGTTCGCGCTCACTTGCTTCCGACAACCCGTCCGATGTTCCGGCTTCCGGTCCAAACGCAACCGGACCAAACGCAACCGCTGAGCCGTACAGCGTATCGCCGAGCAACGGCCAGCCGCGACTGGCGGCCTGAATGCGGACCTGATGCGTGCGACCCGTTTCGAGCTCGATTTCGAGATGCGTGTGCAATGCGGTCGAGGCAAGCATTCGATAGTGCAACCGCGCCAGCTGCGCTTGCGGCGCGTCGACCGTGGTGACTTCGGCTTTTGCAACATCGGGCAATTTGCGCACATAGTCGGTCCACGTTCCCGCCGGCGGATCGACACTACCTGCGATGATCGCCCAATAGAGTTTTCGGATCTGTCGGCGCTCGAACTGTCGCGAGAGCACTCGCGCGGCACGGGGTGTCTTGGCCAGCAAAATCACGCCGGTTGCCGCGCGGTCGATCCGATGCGGTATGCCCAAGTATTCGCCGCGCGGGTCGCTGCGCACTTCAGCTTTGGTCGCTCTTGCAGCCAGCAAGGCCCGCACGCGCCGCTCGATCGAGTCGTACTGCTTGGGCGCTTGCGTCGGCAGCCCGGCAGGCTTGTTGATTGCCAGGATGCAGTCGTCGTCGAGCAGAATATCTAAGTTTTGCATGCCGGGTATTCGCAGGACGGAATTCATTCCGTATTGTAGCAGTGACGACCAGACAAATTGAATTGGATCACGAAACGTCGAAAGGGCGAAATCGCGAAAGTAGATTAAAGCGAGGTGATCGAACTCGACCGTTTCGGTCTTTCGCATTTTCGTGATTCGCCCCTCGTTCCCACGCTCTGCGTGGTAACGAGTTATCGTAGGACGGAATTTATTCCGTCTTTTGTAGCATCAAGCGACCAACGCAAACGGAATGCATACCGTTACATATTAAAAACAAAACCCACGGACCGCAGTCCGTGGGCTTGAGTTGTATAGCGATGTCCAACGCGCTTTTCCAGCGATGACATCGCCGGCTTTACACGGATAACGATCTAAATCTTATCCGCACTCGGCACCACGAATGGCGCACGATACTCACGCGTCAGCATGGCGCTGGCGCGCGAATTGTCGGCAATCGTTTCGGCCTTGGGGTCGCACTTGATCAGTTCGCCAAGTGTGAACTTTTCCTTGTCGCCGATCGTCACCTTATTTTCTTCGAGGTGCTTGACCGTGCGATCGAGCGTTGCGGCCACGTCGTCGCTGGTCTTAAGGCTCTTCAGCCGCTCGGTTAGTTCCGAGTTGCTAACCTGCTTGCCCAAGCGATACGAAATGTTGCCGGTGTGGCACAGCGCGCTCGACAGATGGCCTTCGAGAATATCGGCATGCAGATCCGACGACTTGCGGCTGCGAACGGCTTTGATGAAGTTCGCAAAGTGGTCGGCATAGGATCCCCCGGAGAATTCGGTGATCATTTTGCCGTCTTTGTCGAAAGCCGCGCCCTGCGTGTATTCGGTTAAAACCACATACCCGTTGGTCCCTTCGAAGATCACCCCCACTTTCGCCCCTTTGTAGTCTTTCGTCTCGAGACCGCGGACTTCGAAGACCAGCGTCTTCGGGCCGTAATCGTGAATCAGCACTTGGGTATTGGCCGTTTCGCCGGAATCTTCGTAACCGAAGCGACCGCCGTAACTCAACACATTGTTGCTGATCGCATCGACGCCCAGTCCCCATCGGGCAATGTCCATCTGATGGATGCCTTGGTTGCCGAGATCGCCGTTACCGTAATCCCAAAACCAGTGCCAATCGTAATGGATCGGGCCCTTGGCTCCATTGCGAAGCGACGGCTTGAGCGGAGCCGGACCGCACCACAAGTTGTAATCAACATGGTCCGGGACGGTAACTTCCTTCCGAGGGCCAATCGAAGCACGCCGCTTATAACACAGGCCTCGGGCCAGATTCACATCGCCGATTTTACCGGCCTTGATGAAATCGATGGCGTCCATCGTGGCCTTCATCGAGCGGCATTGCGTCCCGGTTTGGCAGATTTTGTTGTACTTGCGCGCGACTTCGACAATGCGCCGGCCTTCGCTGACATTGTGACTGACCGGTTTTTCGACGTAGACATCTTTGCCGGCTTGCATCGCCCAAATAGCGACCAGCGCGTGCCAGTGATTGGGCGTGGCGGTGCTCACGCAGTCGATCGATTTATTCTCGAAAGCCTTGCGTAAGTCCTGGACGTATTCCGGTCGGCGGCCTTGCAGTTTTTCGATTTCGTCGCAACGGCGGTTGCCGACTTTCGAGTCGGTGTCGCAAATGATCGCGACTTCGGTATCTTTGCGCTTGGCGTAGTTCTGTAGGTGGGCGTTGCCCTGGCCATTCACCCCGACGACGCAAACCATCAACTTTTCGTTGGGGCTTTTGCTTTGCTTTTCGCTCTCGGCAGCCAAGGCCGAAGCTGCCGACGAAGCCGCCAGGGCGGCCGTGGTGGCAAACATCGAATTCTCAAGAAACTGTCGACGCGACAGATGCGACATAACCATACTCCTCTTGCGGTAATAAAAGACAGGATATTCAAGTACGCCGGCAGCAGTCGGTTTCCCCCATAAAAACCTGTATCTAACCATACACCGACGGATAAACGATTACCAGAAGTTTTGCACCAAGATGAACGAGAGTTCATGGGCAGTCGGTGAATCGTCAATCTGAGCGTAATCAAGAACCGGAAATTGCACCTGTCAGTCCAAGGGCCGGAGTTGACACCAACCTATTTCTTCCCCAACTCTTTCACGCGCAAATTGCGAAACTCAATGCGTGCGCCATGGCCCAAGAAACCCAAGTGACCGCGTTCGCGTTTCAGGCCGGGATGCTCTTTGCCGTCGGCCGTGCCATTGGCGGTTGCTTGGTCCAAATCCACATCCAAAATCGTGGTGCCATTCAGATTCACGGTGACCTGTCGACCGCGGGCAATCACTTCCTGCGAATTCCACTCGCCGACGGGCTTTAGGCTGCCCTGCTTCGATGCGGCGATTCCATAGATCGACCCGTGGGCTTGAAAGGGTTTGAGACCTTTATACTGCTCCGCGGTGTCGTCCAAGATTTGCAGCTCCATGCCGGTATAGGCCGCATCGCCGCTCAGCGGTGCGCGAATGCCCAGTCCGTTGTTGGCACCCGGTTCGAGTTTGAAATCGAAGCGGAAATTGAAGTCCGCGAATTCGTCCGTGGTGTAAAGATTTCCGCCCGTCCCTTTTTGACAGACCAGACTGTCGCCTTCGACTTTGTATCCCGCTGTGCCCCCTTGCCAGCCGGTTGTGTCCTTGCCGTTGAACAGCGGACGGAAACCGAGTTCCGTGACGCGAATGTTCTTGAATTCGAACTGCCCGCCGATGGGCACTTCGGCCTGAATACCGATATAGCCGCGATCGTTCTGAATGCCGTCGAACTTCCAGGCAGGCTTGCCGTTGATTTCCATTTCAAGCTGATTGCCCACGGCGGTGATTTTGAAATGATTCCACTCACCCGGCTTGATCAGGCCGCTGCTCTTGCCGGCTTTCTCACCGACCAGGTTTCCTTCGTCGCCATTTTTCAAGTTGATCTGATAACGGTCGGGCCAGTTGCGACCTTGTTTGGACGACGGCCATTCGCTGCGCAGATAAATACCCGAGTCGTAGGTCGCTTTATTGAGGGCGCGCCAGTCGAGTTCCAACACAAAATCGCCGAATTTCAAGTTACTGCGAATGAAGCCGTTTCCTTCGACCAAACGCAACACGCCATCCACAACTTCGACTTTGCAGTTGGTTACGTCCCAGCCGGCCAAATCGCGACCGTTGAATAGGTCGAAAGTGAAGTTGTGTGCGCGCTCGCCTTCAGCCGATTTCTTCGACGACTTGGTTTCGGCACGTGTGGGTTCGTCGGCAGCCTGAACCGGTACGGCAATGGCAAAACAAAAAAGAGCGGTAAGACAATACGGCATGATCGGGGCTCACTTGGAAGGGCGAATCGATTCTGAAGCGGAGTTTTCAGCCCTGTCGGTGCGGAATGAAGCAACGCACCACTACGTCGGGCCGTTCGCCCTCATCATACTTCCGCAAGTGCGCAATAGCACGCAATAAGCCGCGCGTTTTTCGGCCGGAACAAACCCGGCCGTTTGCTAGATTGAATACTGCCCAAACTTACTCGGCGCTGAGTTTGACCAGCCGTTGCGAGAGCTCGTTTAGCCGGCGGAGTTGAGCCTGTTGCTCGGGCAAGCTCGACGTATTTTCGGCGGCGGTCAATCGAACACGTTCATTGGCGATGCGAGTGCCAATTTGAGCAATCGCCTGCTTGGGGTACTGCACACCTTGGCGCAGCTTGGCGCTGTCTTCAGCCGAGATCAATTTCTCATATAGCAATAATGTCTGCCGCTGGGCGGCCATCTGTTCCAGTTCACCGAGCAAGGTATTCAACTGTTCGATGTTCAAAATCTGCTCATCTTGCAACACGCCGTTGAGCGTCCGCAGTGCCACTTGATAGCCCGACGCACGAGCGGCCAGTTCGCCTAAATTCACGGCAACCTCCGCGTTTTCCGGGGCTTGCGGAAGTTCGGTTACAAACGGGTCGACCGGTGCAATGCTGGTGTTGTTGAACGTGGTGCGGGGTTGCGAACTGGTGGTTGGCAATGGCTCGCTGGTCGCGTTTGACCGAGGACGCAGGTCGATTGGAGAACCGGATGTCGCTGAGCTTGGCGCGAGATCGTTGGGCAACTCACCAGTAGCGTTCGAATTTGGAACACCGACGACCGGCTTCTTCACCAAGTTCGAATTCGCCGCGTTCTGCGTCGTTTGGCCATTCGGAGCGCCTTCGACTTTGGGCAGCTCACTGATCCAATCGGGTGAATTGGCTGTGGCCGCTGCTCGGCGTTGAGGAACACTTCCGGCGCTGTTAGACGAAATGACGCCGACGGGTGCGACCTTGCCGGCGGTATGCCCGACTGCCGGAACTGCTGCCTGAAATGCCGTATCGGTCGGGCTGATGACTTGGGGTTGAACGGGCAACTCGGTGACTCGAACTTTGACGTTCGAGTTGCCCGGTTCCGCAACCGACGGAGCTGGAACATTGAGAGGATTCTGCGTCGCGGAACGTGCTGGAACGGCGGGCGATTCAGCAATAGCCGCTGAGGGCGCGTGTCCGGTTGTTGGGGTTCGAGCGAGAGTAGAACCTTCGCCGCCCAATCCCGACCACCAATTCGTAGCGGCCGGAACAGCGTTGCTGCGTATCGCGGAATTCGCGGCCACCGGCGGGCTTGGAGCCGTGTTGGGTAAGCCTTCGTTCGAATTCGTGACATCGGCTTCAGAGGTTTGCTTGGGTGTATTATCGATCGCAACTTGGGCAAAACTCGGTAGCTCAGGGAACAATTGCCGATCAGCTGCGTGTGCCGATTGTGTTGCCGTTTCGAGCCAAGTGATCAAGGTGGGTTCGTCCGACGGGCGGCGTCCGGCTTCGACCCAGGCAGTGTGAACCTGATCCCAAGCAGCTCGCCGGCGATTGTATTCCGGTCGATCTTCGCGCAGAGAATTG
>JAYTAU010000703.1:0-2666 GCA_043737375.1 Planctomycetia bacterium | reverse complement strand
CATGACCGCTCGAGCGAGCGAAAGTGGAAAGCATCTTGTATACTATCCAGCAGCTTATCGCGCCAGCCTAAATTACCCAGAGTGCGCGTTAGCCCTGGCCGCAACCCTTGCACGACCAACCGGCGTAGATTCCACCGTCGGTAGCCAGGACCGTTACCTCGTACTCCACACCGTCCCGGGCGAAGTGTTCCAGTTGTATGCGGTGACTCTACCGTTCCAACGTGTGTCCCTATGCCCGCTGGTCCCTTGCTATTTCTATTAGACCACGCCGCCGCGATAGTTCAACCGATTTACTCCCTGCCACAGCAGTAAATCGGCATAAATTTGAGAGTGACTTGCAATCGACCACCCAAACATTTTCTCAGCCAGGCATGAGTGTCCTAATTGACCGGCAGAAAGCTTGAACAATCGGAAAAACCCTTGGAACCGAACCGCAACCATCGACGTCAGAGCAAAAGTTTTTGTGCGGATGGACCAATCGTTACCGCCGGATCGCCAAGTTTGGCAACTTTTCGACAATCACGCAGGGCTGGAAAGCGTGCAACGCCGTTTTGCTTCGGTTAAACTAGACAAACTCATTGCGGCCGCTGGGGCCGTCTGACCTACGACCCTTGAACCGTTATCAAAGCAGGATGACGCTGATGAAAACTCGACTTTGTAATTTGCCGAGAAGTGTCCGGCGATACATCGGAATCAGTCAACAACGGTTTATGGCCGTGCTGATCTGCTTGATTTTTGCCGGCCACGAGGCGGTGCAAGCACAGGTAGCCGGCGAACAAAAAAAAGACGCCAATATTCTGGAGGAAGCTAAGGGGGAGGAGAAGCCAACCTCCGATAGTTCTAATTCCAATCAGCCTTCGGCATCGAAGCCGGTGACGAATTCGGCTCCTTCCAATCCGTCGACCAGCAGCACCGCCGCCAAGCCGGTCGGCGATCCGGAAATCATCAAATTGTTTTTAATGGATGGCTCGGTGATTGCCGGGCGGCTCTCGATGAAAGAGATCGCGGTTGAAACGCAGTTTGGCAATCTTAACGTGCCGGTCACTAGCATCAAAAGTATTACTCCCGGCCTGACCAGTCACCCGTCTTTGGCCAAGGATGTTACCCGGTTCATTGCCGACCTGGGTTCCAGCAATTACAACGACCGCGAAAAGGCCCAACAGGCCCTGGCAAAGATGGGGTTGCCCGTCCGCGCCGAGTTGGAACGGCAACAAAACGATACCGATGTCGAGCGGCGCAACCGCATCAAGGCCTTGTTGGCCGAGTTCGATCAGCTCGCCGAAGATCAAGATTCGAGCGAAAACCGCCCGGAGCTTGGTCCGGCAATGCAGCAACGCGACATGATCGAGACCACGGAGTTCACGATTGTCGGTAAGATCGTTCCCCAGTCGTTCAGCGTCGGAAGTCCCTATGGCGAATTGAGCGTGAAACTGGCCGACATTCGCCGGGGACACCGTGATGTCGGTCGCAAAGAAGATGCGCGGCAAAACTTTTCCGTCGACGGAACCAACCTTGCTTCGCGCAGCTTGCTGAATACCAACCTTCGCATCGAACGGGGCGACATCGTCACCGTCACCGCCGACGGCACATTGACCATGACGCCTTGGGGTAACGGGTCGATCAGTACTCCCGACGGCGGGCAGAACTTTGGCTGGTTTTTACCCAATCAAATTGCCAGTGGCACGTTGGTCGGCAAAGTTGGCACCGACCAATTTATCAAGCTCGGTTCGAAGAGCACCTTTACCGCCGAACGCAGCGGCACCTTGCAACTGGGCATCGGTATGCAACAGGACTACCAGGAAAATCAATTTCCGGGCAAGTACAACGTGAAGATTCGCGTTCAGCGCAAGCAAAAGTAAAACGACCGACCGACGAGCTTGAGCCGGTTCAATCGATCGCCATGATTTCGACCGGGTTGCCCGACGGGTCGGCGATGTAGGTACTACGAGTTCCGTCTCGATGTGCCTTGAGCGCGCCAAATTTTTCGGCCTGCGGGTGCGAAAATGCGATATGCGGCGGATGCTGGCTGGGAATCACCAGTGCCAGTTGCATGTTCGAAAACGTCAACAATGCCCAGGTCGGGTCTTGATAGGCGATCTCGCAGCGAAAGTTTTGCCGATACCATTCGACCGCTTGGGCGATATCATTGACCGAAATCGCGACATGGTGCATCGCGTCGAGCTGAGTAGAGACGGCGGTGGTGGATTGCATGAAGCTGCTCCTCGGGATTCTCGACGGTTGAAATGCCAAGCTTCGGACGTTGGACAGTATCTATTGGCGATTTCAATTATAGGGCCGCCGTTCGACAATCCTAGCGTTCATCCCTTAAAAGGTGCCTAACGCCATCTCGTCGACCATCGATAGCAAATCATTCTGCTCGGCGAATAACCGCAGCTTTTCCATGGCGCGGGCCTGAATTTGGCGGATCCGTTCTTTGCAAACGCCCAATTGCTCTCCCAATTCTTTGAACGTTTTGGGGTCCTGCAATCCAAAGCCAAACCTTTCGCGAATGATCAGTTGCTCGCGAGGAGTCAATTGCTCGACAATTCTCGATAACGATTCTTGCAGGACATGCACTTGCTGAATGGTGAAGCTACCATCGCCTTGATCCTCGGCAGCCTGTTTCAGTTGTTCATCATCGGCGATGAATCGGCCGCGTTGTTGCC
>JAYTAU010000702.1:0-2667 GCA_043737375.1 Planctomycetia bacterium | reverse complement strand
ATGTCGGCCAGTCCACCCGGTTGATCCTCGATAATGTACATGTTGCCTTGCAAATCGATGGCTACGTTGTCCGGGCTGGTTAGCGCAGTGCCGACCGGCAAACCCGTGGCGGCATCAATCGTGTTGCGGCTGGCAAACACCTGAATCTGGTTGGTGGCAAGATTCAAGGAGTACACTTCGTTAGTCGTGGTCGTAGCTACGTAGAGCATTTGACCGCCACTGGCCAGCGTCTGAATTTCGAAGTCTTCAGGGCGTTGATAATTCGTGCCTTTGAATGCGGGCAGGTCGGTGGTCAAGCGGCCATCGGCACTGCCGTCGGTTGTAATGCCGCCTGCAAAGACACCATTTTCATCGGAGAAATCGACCCACGAGTAAGCACCCGTGGCGTTGTCGGTGTTGCCGTCGCCAACGCGAAGCACCGAGTTGGTGCCGGCCGCAAAGTACGCGGCGCCGGTGGCCGCGTTGGGGTTATCGGATGTGAATTTATACAACGATCCACCGTTCAGCTCGTCGATGTAATACATGCTGCGGTTCGAGTCGAAGGCCAGCCCTTCGTGCGAGACGCGTGCCACGGTGTTGCGATGGACGAACACCGTCGGCTCGGCCCCCATTGCAGTCCCCGTGGCCGTCGTCGGGTTAGTGACTTCGAATAGGCGGCCTTTCGTGCTGCCGGCGCCCCACGATTCTTCCGCGGTCAGGTAGGCACCCCAGGGAGCCCAACGCGAAGCGTCGCCGACGACGAACCCGCTCGTGCCGTCGGTCACGATGGTCTTGGTACGAGTGTTGTAGTTCGGATCTAGCAGGTCGATGCGCTGCACGCCGGCGGTGCCGGTTTCGTACGGGGTGAACAAGTAGCGTCCGGCATTAGGTCCGGTTTCGTTCGCGGTCTGCATATCCCAACTGCCGCTGTTGGTTTGCCCGTTGGCGAGTTGCGTGGTCCGATCGGCGATCGTAATTTGCTGCCAAGCAGGATTTCCAAATTGAAACGGCGTGGCCTCGGGCAGCGAGCCGGCGGCAACGCTGGCTGCAAGCGGGGTAAAATTGCTGAATTGTGCATGGACCGCTCCGTCACCGACTGCAGCGGCGCCAATTCCGACCGTCAGCATCGCGCCGGCAAGGCGGCGGAGCTTTTTCGAGAGGTTGTTTCTCATGATTCGCTTTCTTAAAAGTGCAAAGATGCCTCACCTGTTGGCAAGTAAGGCAGCACTCTAAGTGCGACGTGCGAGATTCAAATGAGCATGATGCTAATAAATCAATGTTTTTAGGAGAGAGCCCCAAGAGCATTGCAATAGAGAATGCCACGACTTTCGATAGGATTTGGTTAGCTCATCGGTGAGTGGCGCCAATAGAAATTGTATGTCTTTGGAAAGTAAAAAAGCCGCGAACATTGGTTCGCGGCTTGTTGATTGTTGATCCAGTTCAAACCAACTTTTCGAACCGGTTGCCTTCGTTCCGTATTCCGGCGATACCATCGCCGACATTGCACCTAACGAATCGCTGCCGGTTGGCTCCGGGCACTAACGTAACCCGGCTTGACACTCGCTCTTCCCCTACATCCTAACTCCTACATCCTTCCTTACGGCAACGCGCCGACCAATCCACCCACTGCGCCTGCTTGGAACAGCGCGCCGCGAGGGCTGATCGGAAATGGTTCGATCATGTACGGAGCACAGTTGCCGGGCCGATAGTGGCCCAGCGTGTAGACGCATTCACACGGTGTCTCGACACCCATTTTGTACGGCAGTATCGGTACGGTTCCGAAGAAGTGTGCTCCCGAGATAATGGGATCGAGCAGCGGACCGTACGAATGGCCGTAGCGTTCCATCGCGTTCTGTTCGAAGTACAACGGCTTGTGACACAGGCCCGACGCCTTCCAGGTGTAAGTCGTCTGCGCCCAGTCACGACCGTCGTCCAACTCGCGTCGCGATCCGCCCAGCGTACACTCATGCGGCAAGATTTCGACTTGGTCGTCATTGATCGGCCGCAAATCGACGATTTGCCGACCGGTCTTGCGGCCCAGTTTATCGGCGTGAATGATTTTCAGTAGGCGGTCGCAATCGGCCTGCGGATTGAGCGGGTCAAGATCCTTCGACTCCGCCGAGGGAATAGTGAGTTCTCGTTCGAGCGGCGATCCGCGTTCCGTCGGCGAGCCAAACGGATCGTCGGATTGCGTACCGCGCGGCGCGGCGCGGCGCAGATCGTTGCCGGGAAAACTACCGTCGGCCGGGGTCGGTTGCCTGGCAGCCGGCAATCGCGGTGCCTCGTTCGACTGCAGCGGTTCGTCGAACGCGCTCGGTGCTTGACGTGGCTGCGTATTCCGCGGTGCTGGATCCTCAAACGGATATTTCAACGGATCGACTTGTAGTTGCGTACGGATTACTTGGGACTTTTGACGCGGTTCGCTGGTCGCGGCGGCGGTTCGAACTGCCGAATCTCGGAAGACAAAATCGCCGTGGCCCGCCGGCCCGCTGGTGCGACTTTTCGTCAACGTGCGCGGCGTGCGACGGGTGCCGAGTGCAACGACCTGTGCTTCTTGCTCCGCGGCCAGATCGCGATTGTCACGTTCGGCGGTGGCTTCTGCTTGTTCAACCTGATCGCGATCGGCTTGTTCTATTTGCGCCGGCTCAAGGCCATCGTGATCTTGCGCTGAATTCGAATCTGCGACCG
>JAYTAU010000701.1:0-2668 GCA_043737375.1 Planctomycetia bacterium | reverse complement strand
TTGCCGTTGGGGCGAAGCCCCAATACCGGACCGTTTTTTGCGGAGGGCACGACAATCAAACCCGGCACCGCCAGCGGCGATGCCACGAATCGCAGCGTGTTGTTGTACTTGCCTTTGGGGTTCAATCCGCCGGCGCGCCAAATCTCGCTGCCGTCTTTCGAATCGTGGGCGACGATGTAGTCGGCACCATGCGTCAACAGGAATTTCTGTCGGCCGTCGTCGTACATCACGGGCGATGAGTATGAGTGTTCGCATTCTTGCTTCGCATCGCTGATGCGATTGTGTTTCCACAATTCGCCGCCGGTTTTGCCGTCGAGCGAAACGACCGTCGCGCCGCCGCTATGAATCAGTTGCAAAAATAATTTGCCGTCGTCCAACACCGGAGTCGATGACATGCCGAACTGAATGTCGAACTTTCCGTACTCTTGCTGAAGGTTCTTCTGCCAAACTTGCTTGCCGAGAAAATCGTGGCAAGCCAAATCGCCGCTCCCCATAAACGTCCAAACGTAAGTTCCGTCGGTTACCGGCGAAGGCGACGCCAAATTGCCTTCGTCGCCCCGAGCGTTCTTGTTGCCCGTGCCGATCACCCGTTTCCAGAGCAGTTCACCGCGGGTATCAAAGGCCATGAGGACTAAGTCCGCTAGCTTTTCGCCGTCGAGCGAGGTGAGAAAGATATGGTCGTTCCACACCACGGGCGTAGCGCCGGCCGGACCCGGCAGCGGTGTGCGCCAGACGACGTTCTCGGTTTGGCTGAAGGTCGTCGGCAGATTTTTTTCCTGGCTGATGCCGTCGAGCTTGGCTCCGCGCCACTGCGGCCAATTTTCGGCGCGCAATCCAGGCGTACTAGTCAGCAGCAAAAACCCATAAAATGCTAACAATGCAACACGCGGCAAAATGCGATTCATCAATAGGATCTCTACAATCGGGCGGCGGGATCAAAGGCGGAAAACCAGGCGGGCATGCACGTCTAAGTGTGGTCAATCCAATAGCTTGGGTCAAGCAATACAAGCTCGCAGCGCCAGCGAGTGCATTGGAATCGCAGTGAGGGATCGCCGTGTGCCTGTGCCCGGAAACCACACAGCACATTCGATTCAATCCTTACTAACCCGCTTCGGAAGCGACCGCTGGTGGCGGCTTTAACGTACTTTCCTAGCGACTTCGCAGCACTCCAAATAGAATGGAGTCTCTCATCCGATTGGGCAAAATCCTCCGGCGACGGATTGCGTCGAACTGCGGGGCACACATTTGCCCCTGTTAGGGCCGCCACATGCGAATCTCGACCATCCCGCAAATCTATCGACACATGCATCGATGGATCGAGATTTTTCGGATCCTCAGCAAGTATGGCCTGGCCGACCTGATGCGTCGCTTTCCGTTGCGATTTGCACGTAGCATGTTGACCGGCGTCGATGGCAGCGTGCTCGCCAGGCACAGTCGCGAAGTCCGCATTCGCATGGCGCTCACCGAATTGGGACCGACTTTCGTTAAGCTGGGGCAGATCCTCAGCACGCGCCCCGATCTGGTCGGTGTGGAACTGGCCGAAGAATTGACGCTGCTTCAAGACGACGTTCTGGCCGATCCGCCCGAGGTCGTATTTGCCACCATCGAGCGCGAATTGGGCTGCCCGCTGTCGGCGCTGTTTGCCGAGTTCGATCCGCTGCCCCTGGCGTCGGCCTCGATTGGTCAGGTGCATCGCGCGCGACTCAAGACCGGCGAACTGGTCGTCATCAAAGTTCAACACGCCTGCATCCTCGAACGCATTCGCGTCGACTTGGATATTTTGGGCGGCTTGGCTCAACTTGCCGAAAAGATTCCCGAGTTCGCGAATTATCGCCCCCAAGCCGTGGTCGCCGAGTTTCAACGCACGCTGCGACGCGAGCTGGATTTCAGCCGCGAGCTGCGCAACCTCGAACAGTTCATCAAGAATTTCCGCAGCGATACGACCGTACGAATTCCGCGCCCGTACCCCGAGCTATCGACCGCGCGCGTGTTGACCATGGAGTATTTGGACGGCCTGCCGTTGACGGCCCTCCATCAATCCAATGGTCATCAGTTCGACATGGACGAAATCGCCCGGCGCGGCGCGAACTTGTACCTGACCATGATCTTCCAGCACGGCTTCTATCATGCCGATCCGCACCCCGGCAACATCGTGCTGTTGCAAGGCGACGTGGTGGGGCTGGTCGACTTCGGCATGGTCGGGCGAATCGACGACGCGCTGCACGAAGAGATCGAACAGATGCTCGTCGCGATTAGCGATGCCGACGCCGACTCCCTGACCGCGGTCATCACTCGCTTGGGCGAAGTTCCGCCGCAACTCGATCAAGCGGCCTTGTCGCTCGAAGTCGCCGACTTCGTTTCGCATTATGTCAGCCAACCGCTCGAAACGCTCAAGCTGGGCATCGCGCTCAAAGAGATGGCCGGCATTATTCGCCGCTACAACATCATGCTGCCGGCGCGAGTCGCCATGCTGCTGAAATCGCTGATGATGCTCGAAGGGGTATCGCGCATCGCCAGCCCGAAGTTCAGTTTGCTCGAGGCCATGAAGCCGCATCGGCGTCATATCGTGCGACGCCGGTTGTCTCCGACGCGGCGCTGGCGGAAGTTCAAACGCATGGCGGTCGATTTGGAAAAGTTGGTCGAAGTCTTTCCGCGCCGCGTCAACGAA
>JAYTAU010000700.1:0-2671 GCA_043737375.1 Planctomycetia bacterium | reverse complement strand
TGAAAATGGAAACTTGAACTACACAACAAGCCCACGGATTGCAATCCGTGGGTTTTTTATGCGCACAATATTTCATCTGATGTGCTGAACTTGCTCTTCAAAAGAGAAACGGTCGCGCGAGAGGTCGTCAAACCATGACCTGGCTTGAAGCGATCGGCGTATTGTTTGGGCTTGTCGCCGTTTGGCTGACGCTGCGGCAGAATGTGCTTTGCTGGCCCGTCGGCTTGGTTCAAGTATGTATTTACGGTTACATTTTCTATGAGTCGAAGCTCTATTCGGATGTGATTCTGCAAGTTTATTTCATCTTCACGCAGCTCTACGGTTGGTACTACTGGCTGCATGGCGGTTCGCACCATCGCGATGCTTTGGTGCGGGTGCTTAGCTCGCGACAACGGCTCGGATGCATCGCCTCGGGTCTGCTGATTACGCTGCTCTGGGGATGGGCGATGAGCCGCTGGACTGATGCCGCAGCACCGTATCCCGATGCCTTTATCACCGTCATGAGTCTAATTGCTCAGTGGCTGCTCACGCGAAAGATTCTGGAATCTTGGCACTATTGGATCGCCGTGGATGTCGTGGCGATCGGCGTCTATTGGTATAAAAATCTCTATCTGACGGCGGGTCTCTACTCGGTCTTTCTTGTACTTGCGATGATGGGCCTGCTCGCTTGGCATAAATCGCTCGTGAGCGCACGTCCTTCCGACAATCTGTCGCCTGCCTGAATGGCCGGCTAAGCGCATGGTATCTGAATTGAAAATCGGTTTGACGCTGGGAAAATTTGCTCCGTTGCATCGTGGGCATCAATTCGTTATCGAAACCGCGTTGGCCGAAATGGATCGGCTGATCGTACTGATTTATGATTGCCCTGATACAACGCCGATTCCTCTGCAAGTTCGCTCGGCATGGATTCGCGACCTGTATCCGACCGTCGAAGTCATTGAAGTCTGGGATGGCCCAGCGGTGACGGGCAATGCGCCGGCGATTCACAAACTACACGACGATCATTTGCACGGGCTGGTCGGCGCGCGCGGGCTGACTCATTTTTATTCGAGCGAGTTCTACGGCGAACACGTCAGCCGCGGCCTTGGCGTTGTCGATCGGCGTATCGATCCTGAGCGGAAGCAACATCCAATTTCCGGCACCTTAATTCGTAGCGATCCATTTGCGTTTCGCCACCTAATGTCCCCGCGTGTGTACCGCGATCTGGTAGCAAACGTTTTATTGATCGGCGCGCCATCGACCGGTAAATCAACGCTTGCCGAACGACTTGCCCAACACCATGGCACGGTTTGGATGCCTGAATACGGGCGCGAGTATTGGCACTTGCACCAGATCGATCGGCGTCTGTCGCCGTCCCAGCTTGTTGAGATCGCCGAAGAACACTTGCGTCGAGAGCAAGCACTGCTACACGATGCGAATCGGTTTCTTTTCTCTGACACCAATGCGCTGACAACATACCTGTTTTCACATTACTACCATGGTTTCGCAGAGGCTCGGCTAATTGATTTAGCCGACAAGGCATCGACTCGGTACGACCTGGTGTTTCTATGCGAACCGGATATTCCGTATGACGACAGTTGGGATCGATCAGGCGAGGTCAATCGGAATATTTTTCACCGGCAGACGCTCGGTGAACTCTCGCGACGACGCATTCCGTATTTTGCGTTGGGCGGAAGCATCGACCAGCGAATGGCGCGCGCGAATCAGCTATTGCTTCGGTTCAGCAAATTTCAGAACCCGGCGGAATCTTTTCGCGTCGCGGAGTTATAGACCGGTTCGCGGAGTTCCATCGTTGCCGCGGTGCGGCAAGGAAGCGCGTTCTCACCGAGGACCGGGAGAACGAGCAGGACGTGAGAATCGACGCGAGCTCGCGACATATCGAAATCCCACCCATTGCAATGGGTGGGCTTGAACTTTCGTGTTGCGTGGCTCAACCGGCTTTGGCTCTCAATTCGTGCATCGGCATGGCCTGCGATTCTTCTGCGGTCGCGGTGTCGTCGGCGTCGGCACGTAGTTTGATCGTCGCGCCCGGCGGCATGCGGCGTTCTTGCACGAAGCCGCGCGTTCCGCCCGAGAGAAACTCGTGAAACTCGGCGACGGGGCCTTGGCTGAACTCGGCTTTCAGCGTTTCCAGGATCTCGGTCCATTTCAGACCGCGGCGATAAATCACGCGATAGGCTCGCTTCAATTCGGCGACTTGTTCGGTCGTAAAGCCGTTGCGCTTCAGCCCGACCAGGTTCAGCCCGACGATGCAGCCGCTGTTGCCGTCGATCATGACGTAGGGCGGCACGTCTTGCACAACGCGGGCCAGCCCGCCGACCATCGCCATGCTGCCGATGCGACAGAACTGATGCACGCCGACCCCGCCCGAGACGAACGCGCGATCGTCGACCGTCACGTGTCCGCCCAGCAGTACGTTATTGGCCAAGATCACGTGATTGCCGACTCGGCAATCGTGTGCGACATGCGCGCCGGCCATCATCAAACAGTTGTCGCCGATCGTCGTGGCTCCCTCGGGCTTCATGCTGCGGTGCAGCGTGCAATGCTCGCGGATCGTGTTGCCCTTGCCGATGACCAGCCGGCCCAGCTCCTTGAATTTTTTTACGTGCTGGGGATGCCCGCCGAGGATTGCTGCTTCGCAAATCTCGCAGTTCGGTCCGACCGTGGTGCC
>JAYTAU010000699.1:0-6649 GCA_043737375.1 Planctomycetia bacterium | reverse complement strand
ATGTATTCGGGGTGCGTATAGCCGGCCCTAGCGGCGATCTGATCCAAGGGCAGGTCGGTTTCAATCAGTAGTTGTTTCACCCGCTTAAGTTGCACGTTGCGAATCTCTGCTTGCGGCGAGCGTCCTAGGTACTGTCGAAAACGCCGCTCAAGAATGCTGCGCGACAGTGGCACATGCTTGAGAACCGCCTCGACGGAAATCCCATTGCAGGCATATTCGCGAATGAACTTCAAGGCCGATGCGACTTGAGGATCTTCAATCGCCAATACGTCGGTCGATTGCCGGGTAACAATGCCTAGGGGTTCGACCAGCGTGCCATGATTTTCCGGTTTTTCACCGCGCATCAATTTATCGAGCATTGCAGCGGCTTCGTAGCCGATGCGTTCTGAATTGACCATGACGCTCGATAACGGAGGGTCGCAAAACTCGCAGAGCAGTTCGTCATTGTCGACGCCGATGACGGCAATCTCTTCCGGTACGGCGAACTCCAATCGCCGACAAGCATCGAGTACATGCTGCCCGCGTAAATCGTTGCTGGCCATGATGCCGATCGGTCGCGGCAGTTTGCTGATCCATTGACACAGATCCTGGTGTTGGTCTTCCCACATCAGCTTTTGCTGAGTATCCCAGGGAGACTCATACACGTGACAGTTGTTGCAAACGGCTTTGACTCCGCGCTCGAATCCGACTTGACGTTGGCGGGACCAACTATGATCGGTAAACCCACAGTAGGCAAAATTGCGAAAGCCTCGTTCGAGCAGGTGCGCGGCGGCAAGTTCACCATGTGCTTCGTGATCGCTCCAGATGTAGGGTAAACCCACGTCGCCGTAGATGTCGGTCAAATTAACCGTGGGGATTTTGAGCTTTCGCAAACGTTTGGCAAAGCTGGGTGTGGTCGAGCGGCTGATCACACCGTCGCCGTTCCACTGTTCGAGCCATGTCGGCGGCTCGACAATCAGCTCGCGTAGTTCGAAGTAAATCGACCACGGTTCGTGGGCGATTATGTAGCGGTTGATCCCACGTAGCACCTCGCGGCCATAAGCCAACGAGGTTTCCACAATCAACATAATCCGCGGACGTTTCATTCGGCAGCCCCGGTTTGCAGAAGCGATATCCACCATCAACTAAGGGGAAAGTCGCAAAGGTTCGTAAATTGTCTCTTCGATATTTTGACAATACCAAATTCTAGTGTGACGAACGCTGCGAATTGTTGCAAGCATAATATTGCCGATTTACGGTTAAGTGCTGGCGTATTACGCCTAGGATCATGCGAAATTTAACAGCGAAATAGTTCTCAATGGAAAAATACCACATCTCATTGCCGCAATCCTTTTTTCCGGTAAGAATAGAACTGGGGACTTTCATTTATACTAGGGTGCGCGTACGAGGTCGTCGTCCGTTCCAAACCGCATTGCAGCGACCGACACAAATTTTCACCAGTCATAGTCGTTTCTGCCATTTAGCCTGCCTAATGACTCCCATCCGGGAGTCGCGAATCGTCAGGGGAGATTCGGATGAATCTGTTTGCTTTCCGGGACTCGGTATCGACCGATCGACGGACGATTAACTTTTCGTCAGCCGTCGATTCGTCGTTTGGCCGTTGTCTATTTGTCCTTTCGCGGCTTAATTGTCTACTGATCAATGGTCTTCTGCTCAAATGTTCGAGTGCGCGGATTCCATCGAAGTGGTTGCCGACAATTGGCCGAATTGTGGTTATCTCGTGGATGGTGTTGAACAGCGTGCGACTCTCGGCAGCCGACGCCGTTGCTACGGCGCTAGTCGAACCACAGACCGCGATCAACGGCGCAACGGCAATCGATTTCGGGCGCGACATCAAGCCGATTCTTGCCAGGCGGTGTTTCTCGTGTCATGGTCCCGACAAAGCCGAAGGCGGCTTGCGGCTACATAATCGTGATGCGGCGATTGCCGAGCTCGATAGCGGCGAGCATGCGATTGTTGCGAGCAAACCCAAGCAGAGCGCATTGCTGCGGCGAATCTCGTCGAAGGATGAAGAGATTCGGATGCCGCCCGAAGGCAATGCGTTACCCGCCGAACAGGTCGAGTTGATTCGACGGTGGATCGATTCAGGGGCGGATTGGGAACAGCATTGGTCGTTTAAGGCACCGACCGTCGCTGAACCGCCGCCGGTCAAGAACTCGGCTTGGGTGCGGTCACCGATCGATGCATACGTTTTGAACAAGCTCGAAAGTGCGGGACTTCGTCCTGCTCCGCCTGCGGACAAAGTCGCATTGATCCGCCGTGCCTATTACGATTTGACCGGCTTGCCTCCGACTCCGACCGAAGTCGAAGCGTTTATCGGCGATGAATCGTCCGCTGCCTATGAGAAAGTGCTCGATCGGCTGCTCGATTCGCCGCGCTACGGCGAGCGTTGGGCGCGTCATTGGTTGGATTTGGTGCGTTATGCCGACACCAACAGCTTCGAGCGCGATGGAATTAAGCCCAATGCCTGGCGCTATCGCGATTACGTGATCCGAGCGTTCAACACTGACAAACCTTACGACCAATTCGTTCGCGAGCAATTAGCAGGCGATGAACTCGAAACGGTCACCGACGAAACACAGATTGCCACGGGCTATTATCGGCTGGGATTGTGGGACGACGAACCGGCCGACAAACTACAAGCGAAGTATGACGAGCTGGACGATATTATCGCCACGACAGGGCAGGTGTTTTTAGGGCTTACAGTCAACTGCGCGCGTTGCCACGATCACAAGATCGATCCGATTCCGCAAACCGACTATTACAAGATGCTAGCCGTCTTTCACGAGGTGAAGAGTTACGGCGAGCGAAACAATGTTGCGGGAAACAGTCAGCTCGACATCTCAAAATCCGAAGTGCGCGAACAATATGCGAATCTAGAGATCCGCAAGCGCGAATCGCTTCAAGCGATCGCGGAAATCGAGCAGCGCGGCATCGCAAAAATGCCGGGCGAAGATCAACGTAAAACAGAAACCAATCAACGCGAGAAAACGCTTAAAGACAAACTTGAAAAGCATCTTGAACCCGACGATTGGAAAGCTTACGGCCGACTGAAGCACGACCATGCCGAGCTGTTGAAGCAGGAGAAAGCATTGCCTGCACGTGAGCTGGCGTTGACGGTCCACAGCCTGTCAAAGCCGCCGGCAACTACGACCTTTCTGCGAGGAAATCCGCATGTCAAAGGGAAACCGGTCGAACCGGGCTTTCCGGCGATCTTTGGCGAAGTCGAGTTCAAAGCCGTGCCCCCCGCGCATGGCAAAACGTCGGGCCGTCGCTTGGCGTTGGCCAATTGGATCGCTGCTCCCGACAATATGCTCGCCTCGCGCGTCATGGCCAACCGAATTTGGCAGCACCATTTTGGTCGCGGAATTGTGCGCTCGACCAATAATTTCGGGCAACTCGGCAACAATCCCACACACCCCGAGTTGTTGAATTGGCTAGGCGCGGAATTCGTGCGACAGGGCTGGCGCATGAAGCCCATGCATAAATTGATTATGCTATCGAGCGCTTATCGCATGTCGTCGCAAAGCGATTCGCAAGCCTTGGCCAAGGATCCGGCGAACGATTTGTTTTGGCGATTCGACATGCGACGCCTCAGCGCCGAGGAGTTGCGCGATTCGGTGCATTCGGTTACAGCATTGTTGAACGATAAGATGTACGGTCCCGGTTTCTATTCCGAGATCTCAAAGGAAGTCTTGGCCGGCCAGTCTAACCCGGGCGACGGCTGGGGAAAATCATCGCCCGCGGAACAAGCCCGCCGCAGCATTTACATTCACGTCAAGCGGTCGCTGGTGACTCCGCTGTTGTCGAGCTTTGACTTTCCCGAAACCGATAGCAGTTGCGAAGCCCGGTTTATCACCACCCAGCCGAACCAAGCGTTGGGCATGCTCAATGGCAAGTTCATGCAAGATCAAGCGGCTGCATTGGCCGCAAGGTTAAAACGCGATGCCGGTGCCGATGCCAAAGATCGCATCACCCTGGCGTTACAACTGTCGTTAAGTCGAAAACCGGACGCCAAGGAAATTGAACGTGGAATAGCGTTAATTAAGTCGTTGCAAACAAAACATCAAGTCGATGCGGACCGCGCGTTGGAATTGTTTTGCTTGATGGTGCTGAACTTGAATGAGTTTGTGTATTTGGATTAGGGCCGAGAGTTGGCCGCGAATAAACGCAAATGAACGCGAATCGGAATTGCGAAGGTGAACGCTATTACGCCTCTCCCTCTGGGAGAGGCAGCGAGGCCACGAGCGGTGAGGGATTGAATTCAGAATTCCGTTGAGGGACATCCAGTAAGTACTACGTCGAAATCATTTTCTGATATTGATGCCAAAGCTTCCTATTCGTATCCATTCGCGGCCAACTTTCTGAAGCAGCGTAATCGGATTACTTGTTTAGTCCTTTAATCGCCTTTGAAATTATGAGATCACAATCACCCAACGGCAATTTTTGCGGACGTACGCGCCGAGAATTCTTGTGGCAAGCGGGCGGCGCGTTCACTTCGCTGGCGCTCACCGGCTTGCTGCAGAAAGACGGCTTCCTCGCGTCGCAAGCCGTGGCGGCCGACGGAGCCGGAACGTTCGTCAATCCGCTCGCGCCCAAGGCCCCGGCGTTCCCGGCCAAGGCCAAGAGCGTGATCTTTCTGTTCATGTATGGCGGCCCCAGCCACATCGACACGTTTGACTACAAGCCCAAGTTGTATCCGCTCGACGGCAAAACTATTCCGGTACAAACCAAGGGACGGGGTGGCGAAAAAAACGAAGGCCGAGTCGTCGGCCCCAAGTGGAAGTTCAAGCAATACGGCGAGAGCGGCCAATGGGTGTCGGAACTGTTTCCCCATCTGGCCACCTGCGTCGACGACATCGCGTTCATCAAGTCGATGCAGGCCGACTCGCCGATTCACGGCTCGGCCATGCTGCAAATGAACTCGGGCAAAATTCTTAGCGGCAGCCCGGCACTTGGGTCTTGGATCAACTACGGTCTGGGCAGCGTCAACGAAAATCTGCCGGGCTTCGTCGTGATGCTCGACCCGACCGGCGGCCCGATCAGCGGTGCCAAGAACTGGTCGAGCGGCTACATGCCCGCCACGTATCAGGCCACGGTCATGCGCTCGCAAGGCGCGCCGATCATCGACCTCAATCTCCCCCAGGGCATGACGCGTGAGATGCAGCGCGACCTGCTCGACTCGTTGAATGCGCAGAACACCGACCACCTGGCGACACGCGGCGGCAACACCGATTTGGCCGCGCGAATTTCAACGTACGAGCTTGCCTACAAGATGCAGCAGCATGCACCCGAGGCAGTTGACCTCGCGCAAGAGGACGAAGCGACGAAAAAGCTGTATGGTCTCGATCAGCCCCGCACGCAAGACTTCGGCAAGCGCTGTCTGCTAGCGCGACGATTGGTCGAACGCGGCGTGCGATTCGTGCAGCTCTACTCGGGCGGCAATCATAATGACAACAATTGGGACGCGCACGGCGACCTAGTCAAAAATCACACGCTGCACGCCGGCAACACCGATTTGCCGATCGCCGGTTTACTTAAGGATCTCAAGCAGCGCGGGCTGCTGGACGAGACGCTGGTCATCTGGGGTGGAGAATTCGGCCGCCAGCCGACGGCCGAATATGCCGAAGGGACCGGCCGCGATCATAACGCGTACGGCTTTACCATGTGGATGGCCGGCGGCGGCATCAAGGGAGGCCAAAGTGTTGGCGAGACCGACGAACTGGGCAGCGCGGCAGTCAAAGATCCGTTCCACGTCAAGAGCCTACACGCCACGGTGCTGCAGCAGATGGGCATCGACCCGAACCAGCTATCGTACTTCTACGGCGGTTTGGATCAGAAGCTCGTCGGCGTCGGCCACGTCGAGCCGATCAAGCAATTGATTGCGTAAGTCACCCGGTCCAAGCCTCTTCGCGGAGACAGAACGGCGTGGAGAGGTCAAGTAAGAAATGTTTTAGTCGCCGCTTACATTAATACAGCGATTGAGTACACTCAACTAGGATTCTTGTTTCAATGTGACATCAATTCTTCAAATTAAAGCTGGGGTCATGCAACGATTTTTTTGGCTAGTTTTGTGTTGCACGTGGAGCACGACTCTTAATGCGCAAATGTATACTTTCGATCCAGAAAATCCCCCAACATTCCCGTTTCAACTCAATTTAACCCTGTCGACTGATGTGACTAACACAGACAGTGACATCTTGTTGCGAATTCAATCTGAACAGTTTTCGGTGCGAGTTGATTGGCGTCCAGTGACCTCCATTTCAATTAGGGATTCACTGATTTACGTGCGAACGGATTTTGAAGTACCTGTTGAGGGAACCTTCGTCGTGCCGCCGATAGGGCCGCCCGGATGGAAGCCAATTCCGGCACCCCCAATGCCCTATCAATTACTCGACTTCATGACGCCGATAGGTGCACTACCGACCGGTAACTATGATCTACATTTCGAAATATTTAACGAGCCAGGCAATCAGCCGTTCGGCACTGGATCTGTTTCATTCTCCGTGGTACCAGAGCCCGATGCAAGAATGCTTGCCGGAGTTGCGTTCGCCGCAATGGTTTGTGTCGCGCTCAAGAGGATGTGACCGTAGCAAATCAAAAAAACCTGCGATGTCGCAACGCCGTGGTGCCGTCTAAAACAGCCCGG
>JAYTAU010000698.1:0-2674 GCA_043737375.1 Planctomycetia bacterium | reverse complement strand
GGCATCGACCTCGGCACGACCAACTCGGTAGTCGCGGTCATGGAAGGCAAAGAAGCAAAAGTCATCGCCAATCAAGAAGGTAACCGGCTCACCCCGAGCGTGGTCGCTTTTACCGACAAGGGGGACGTTTTGGTCGGCGACCTGGCGCGTCGACAGGCGGTGACCAATCCCACTAAGACCGTCTATTCCATTAAGCGCTTCATGGGCCGGCGTCACACCGAAGTCGCCAGCGAAGAGAAGATCGTTCCGTATCAAGTCGTGGGCGGGCCGCAAGACTACGTCAAAGTCAAAATCGGCGATCAAGAACACACACCTTCTGAAATTTCTGCCAAGACGCTTCGCAAACTCAAGGAGGCAGCCGAAGCCTACCTAGGTCACACGGTCAATAAAGCCGTGATCACGGTGCCGGCCTATTTTAACGACGCGCAGCGTCAAGCCACCAAAGACGCCGGCCAGATCGCCGGCCTGGAAGTCGCGCGCATCATCAACGAGCCGACGGCTGCAGCACTGGCTTACGGTCTCGATAAAAAGGAACATCAAAAGATCGTCGTGTTCGACCTCGGCGGCGGTACGTTCGACGTGTCGGTGCTCGAAGTGGCTGACGGCGTATTTCGCGTCATTAGCACCAACGGCGATACGCACTTGGGCGGCGACGATTTCGACCAAGTGCTGATCAACTACGTGGCCGATGAATTCAAGAAAGAACAAGGCATCGATCTGCGCAAAGACACCATGGCATTGCAGCGCCTGCAAGAGGCTTGCGAAAAAGCCAAGAAGGAGCTTAGCTCGGCCAGTTCGACCGACATCAATCTGCCGTTCATCACGGCCGACGCAAACGGCCCCAAGCATTTGCAAATCAACATCGCGCGCAGCAAGTTCGAACAATTGGTCGATGGCCTGATCGAGCGTTGCCGCGGCCCCGTATTGCAAGCCTTGAAGGACGCCAAGCTCGACCCGAAAGAAATCGACGAAGTGGTGTTGGTCGGCGGCTCGACGCGCATTCCAAAAGTGCAGGAAGTCGTCAAGGCGATGTTCGGCAAGGAGCCGCATCGCGGGGTCAACCCCGACGAAGTCGTGGCGATTGGCGCGGCCATTCAAGGCGGCGTACTCAGCGGCGAAGTCCACGATGTTCTGCTGTTGGACGTGACTCCGCTGTCGTTGGGTATCGAAACCGAAGGCGGCATCTTCACCAAGTTGGTGGAACGCAACACCACGATCCCGGCCGAACGCAAGCAGACCTTCAGTACCGCGGCTGACAGCCAATCGGCGGTCACGGTCAGTGTGTTCCAAGGCGAACGCCCGATGGCGCGCGACAACCGTTTGCTCGACCAGTTCAATCTGGATGGTCTACCTCCTGCCCCGCGCGGCGTACCGCAAATCGAAGTCAAGTTCGATATCGATGCCAACGGTATTTTGAATGTCTCGGCCAAGGATCTAGGCACCGGTAAGGAGCATAAGGTTTCGATCAAGCAATCGAGCGGATTGAACGAAAGCGAAATCGAACGGATGCGGCGCGATGCCGACGAGCACGCGACCGAAGACAAACACAAACGCGAACTGGCCGAATTGCACAATCAGGCCGAAAGCATGAGCTTCCAGCTCGAAAAAGTTATCAAGGAGCAAGGTGACAAACTGAGCGAAGGCGATAAGTCGGCTCTGGAAGCAGCGATCAAGAAAACTCGCGACGTGGCCAAAGGCAGCGATATCGACGCCATCAAGAGCGCTATTTCCGAGTTGGAACAAGCCTCGAACGCGGCGATGAAAACACTGTACGAAAAGGCCGGCACCAGCGGCGATGCCGGGGCAGCCCCTGCCGATGCCGCGCAAGGTGCCTCCGCGAAAAAGGCTGACGACGATGCGATCGACGCCGAGTTCGAAGTCAAAGAGTAACCTGTTGTTTTGACGTTCTGTAGGGAACGCCCTACCCGGCGTTCCGGAACAGCATTTAGACTCTGATCAAAGACAACCCCTCTCCCTCTGGGAGAGGTGGCCAGGAACGAGCCGGTGAGGGCCTGCAGTGAAGCGGCGAATAATCATGGTACCGCCGCTCTCATTCCCCTCACCCCGGCCCTTTCCCAAAGGGAAAGGGAGTCACTTACGCCAGCGGCCGGGTTTTTTCCCGGCCGTTTGCACGTCCGGACGGACCAATTCACTTTTTCCAATCGAACTCAATGGGACCGACAACGGACCACTAACAATTAATAGTTTACACGCGATCGCGGATTGAACTTCCCCGCTCGACCCTCGCTGCTCATCTCTCACCCCCTGATCGTCATGGCCTTCCGTTTTGACAAATTCACCGTCAAGGCTCAAGAAGCCGTTCAGCGCGCGCAAGACTTGGCCGCCGAGCGGAACAATCCGCAGATCGACGCGCTGCATCTGCTCGCGTCGTTGCTTAGCGAGAATGAAGGGGTTGTTAAGCCGATTCTCGATAAGATCGGTGTCAACCGCGCTCAGCTCGACGGGATCGTCGCATCCGAACTTGGGCACTTTCCCGGCACTTCCAGCGGTTCCAATCCGCCTCAGCCGTCGCCGGCACTGTTGCAAGTCTTCGAAGCGGCCCAGCGCGAGTCGGGCACGATGAAGGACGATTTCGTCTCGACCGAGCATTTGCTGTTGGCGCTGGCCAAGGTCGATTCGAAAGCCAAAAACGTTCTCAAACTCAATGCGGTCA
>JAYTAU010000697.1:0-2676 GCA_043737375.1 Planctomycetia bacterium | reverse complement strand
AGACCAATTCGTATTTTTTTCCGGTCAGTTCTTTGCGTTCCACCAGTTGCGACAACAGCCCGCCGGTCGCGCCGTCGGCGGTAGCAAACGGGCCTTTGGTCGGTTCGTCCGAGAAAAATGGCACGACCAGGGCGTCGGCCGCGATTTCGGCCAAGGGGGTATCGATGCGAGTGACTTGCATGAGAGAAGTGGGGAGTTGGGAATGCGGAGTGAAGTAAGGTACTGCCAAAAGTTAAGCGGCTGCTTAGCGGCGCGGCCACCGGCCCGCCCTCGACATCGAGTTAGACTTTGGTCATTCGGGCTTCGTCATTCATTCGACATTTGTTTTTCGACATTCGTCATGTCTACGTTTTCGAAATATAACTATGCTGCGTGATTCTTGCCGGTTATTCTAGCGGCTGAGTTGCGGTTATCGGAAGTGTCGTGAATCGCGAACTGCTCAATACTCGCAAAAACGCGGGCCGTTGGCCGCGCCGCTAAGCAACCGATTGGACTCTTCGGACAATCGTACTTCACTCCGCATTCCCAACTCCGCACTCCGCACTTCCCCCAACCCCTGCCCTCTGATCCCCGACCCCTCAGTTGTACCGCTCGCTCCGTGAATGTATCGACGATCTAGCGCGTGCCGGGCATCTGCTGCGCATCGACGACGAAATCGACCCTGCGCTCGAAGCGGCCGAAATCCATCGCCGCGTGTTTGCCGCGGGCGGGCCGGCGTTGTATTTCGCTCGCGTGCGCGGTTGCCAATTTCCGATGGTCAGTAATTTGTTCGGCACGATGGATCGGGTGCGATATATTTTTCGCGATTCCCTCGACGCAGTTCGCCGGGCCATCGAACTGAAGCTCGATCCGTCGGCGCTGGCTCGTCATCCGCTACGATACTTGGGTACGCCGCGCACCGCGTGGACCATGCTGCCGCGCCGCGTTCGTCGCGGGCCCGTGCTGGCCCATGAAACGACCATCGATCAATTGCCGCAATTGAAAAGTTGGCCCGACGACGGCGGTGCGTTCATTACGTTGCCGCTGGTCTACAGCGAAGACCCCGACGCGCCGGGCCTGAAACGCTCGAACCTCGGCATGTATCGCGTGCAACTTTCCGGCGGGCAATACAGCCCTAATGCCGAAGTCGGTTTGCATTATCAACTGCATCGCGGCATCGGCGTGCATCATACGGCGGCGGTGCGGCGCGGCGAACCGTTACGGGTGAACATCTTTGTCGGCGGCACGCCGGCGATGAGCGTGGCCGCAGTGATGCCACTGCCTGAGGGGCTGAGCGAACTGTCGTTCGCCGGCGCGCTGGCTCGGCAACGGATTCGCATGATTCAAGTCGACGGAGCGCTGCCGATCTATGCCGATGCCGATTTTTGCATTGTTGGTACGATCGACCCCGAACGCACGCTGCCCGAGGGTCCGTTCGGCGATCACTTGGGCTATTACGCGAAAGTGCATGACTTTCCGGTGCTGCGCGTCGAGCGGGTTTATCATCGCGAAGGGGCGATTTGGCCGTTCACGGTCGTCGGCCGGCCGCCGCAAGAAGACACGATGTTCGGCCAACTCATTCACGATCTGACCGGCCCGATTATTCCCACGGTGATCCCCGGAGTCCGCGCGGTCAACGCCGTCGATGCGGCGGGCGTGCATCCGCTACTGTTGGCGATTGGGAGCGAGCGCTACACGCCGTACGCCAAGAGTGCCCGCCCGCAGGAGTTGCTCACGCAAGCCAACGCGATTTTGGGGCAGGGGCAGATGTCGCTGGCGAAGTATCTGTTGATTGTGGCCGAGCAGGACAATCCGACTTTGAAAGTGAACGATATCGCGGCATTTTTGCGACATTTACTCGAGCGAGTCGATTGGACCCGCGACTTGCATTTTCAAACGCGCACGACCATCGACACGCTCGATTACAGCGGCAGCGGCTTGAACGAGGGTTCGAAGCTGGTCATTGCGGCTGTCGGCCCGAAGCGTTGCGACTTGCCGACAGAACTGCCGCGCGACTTTGCGCTGCCGGCCGGCTGGAGCAATCCTCGCGTCTGCTTGCCCGGCGTGCTGGCGGTGCAAGTAGCGAATTACGAAGGACGAATTACGAAGGACGAAGGAGGAAGCAAGGGAGAGCAAATACCACGGACGACTGACCACGGACAACGGACAACGGACAACAGACAACTAACCCCTGGCATCCCGACCGATCACCCCATCAACCAATTCCCGCTAATCGTCGTCGCCGACGACAGCGAGTTTGCCGCGCGCACATTGAACAATTTTCTGTGGGTCACGTTCACGCGTAGCAATCCGGCGGCCGATGTGCATGGCATTGATGCGTTCACGGAGCAGAAGCATTGGGGCTGCCGCGGTTCGCTGGTCATCGATGCGCGCATCAAACCGCATCATGCGCCGCCGCTGATCGAGGATCTTGCGGTCACGCGCCGCGTGGATGCGCTATTCGCCCTCGGCGGAGCAACGGCTATAATTCGCGGCTAAACATTTTCGTGCGAGTAATTCACCACGGAGACGCCGAGTCACGGAGAGAAAAATTGGGATGGCTGCGAATGGATACGAATGAACGCGAATGAGGCCGTATAACCACGAAACAAACGAATGACACGAAAGAAGGCGAATTGAAAAGTCTTGTTCGAAGTCATTGAATTCCGCGATCCAGCTTCCTCACTAGCCCCCGAC
>JAYTAU010000696.1:0-6672 GCA_043737375.1 Planctomycetia bacterium | reverse complement strand
GAGTGAAACAAGCCCATTCCAGAGGAATTGGCTCAAGGAATTCGACTCACCGAAAAGACCCACTGCTCCCGCCAACCCCAGCATCACGACGAAAATGCCTAACGTCTCTACTAAACTTCCCTCACGCTTAAGGAATGCGAGACGAGCGGACTTATCTAATGGCTCGATCGATTGAGGTGGATCATAAGGGTTGTCGTTCATTCCACGGGAACACAACGGGCGGCGGTATTCGATCAATTAGCCAATCCGGAACGCCACAGAGGGCGTTCCCTACAGAAACACTCTCCCCTCATCCCTCGCTGCCCACCCCACGCTGCTCATCCCCTCTCTGCTCAGTCCCCGCGGAGCTTCATGTTCTTGATCGTCAGTTTTTCGCGGACTTCGTTCAAACTGGTCACGCCGAAGTTCTTGCACTCCAACAGGTCGTCGCCCGTCTTGCGCAATAGCTCGCCCACCGTGTTCAATCCCAAACGGATCATGCACTTTCGGGCGCGCACCGACAGGTTGAGGTCCGAAATCGGTCGGTCGAGCATCGCCGCTTCGTCGGGCGACATGAATTCCGGCTCGAACACCGGCTCGGGCTCGCGGACTTCGTTGGCAAACATGCCCAGGCTGAGGCCCTTGCTGGTCATCATGTCGCGAATTTCGACCAGCGAAGTCTCGCCGAAATTCTTGCTAGCCAGCAGTTCGGCTTCTGACGTGCGGGCCAAATCGCCCAGCGTATTCACGCCCATCTTTTGCAAGCAATTGCGGCTGCGGACCGAGAGTTCGAAATCGGTGACCGGCACGCTGAGCACTTGGCTCAGGCGATCGCGGCGACGTTGGGCATCTTCGTCGTAGAACATGTCGCGCGAAGCGGCCACGTCTTTTTGGAACAGCCGAGCCCGCGGATGCGCCGGAAAAGTTTCCAACACGCGGACATAGCACTGATGGGCACGTTCATATTGCAAACGGTCTTCGTACAAAATGCCCAGGTTCAACAGCGAGCCGATGTTAGCCGGAAAACGGCTGACCGATCGCTCGTACAGGTGTAGGGCGACTTCGTCGTTGCCGCGACGATCGTTCTCGACGGCCAGTCCGAACAAGGCACCCGCATGACGACCGTCGGTATCGACCGCACGTTCGAGCAGGGCCACGACTTCGGTCGGGTTGCCGCCGATCGCAGCCACCGTTGCACCGCGCTGATACAAATATTCGGCGGTTTGCTCGACCGCGCCGGACAGTTTATCCAACGTCTCAAGGGCCGGCTGATGCTTGCCCAATGCTCGCAAACACTCGACCTTGTTCAGCGTACACACATCGGTGTTATAGCCGGCCTTGGCAGCCGAACTGAAGCTTTCAATCGCGGCGTCGAAATGCTCAAGGCCCATGTTCGAGCGGGCGATATAAAAATGCGCCAAGGCTCCGCCGTCGCCCGTTTTCAGCGTTTCAAGGGCCTGCGTATAGCGACCCAGCAGATAGTAACAAACGCCCAAGCGAACGGCGGCGGCCGGGCTGCGATCTTCGCTGGCTTCGAGTTCGTTGATGCCTTCGCGGAGCGTGCGATGCACGCCGGGGTCTTCGCTCAAAGCGTCGATCAGCGATTGAACTTCGTTGGGGCCGAACGTTCCGTTGTTCAGCACAATCTGCTTGACATTGGCCGCACCGGCCGAAGGGGCAATCATCGACATAATTTCTCCAAACGAACCGTGCTGTTGCAAACCGTATCGCGAATGTGTTCCGACCGTGAGGGCCGGTTTCAACTCAATTGGGCAACCAGCTCAAATAACGAAGCGCCGATTGCCAAAGTCGAGTGGAAACCCCCGCATACGAACGGGAAGACAGGGTTTATGCAAACCCTTTAACCTGCTTGCCAATCAAGAGGTTAGGTCATCCTATCCGGGGCAGAATTTACTGTCAATAACCCTTAGCGGCGGCAACTCTTTCCCGTGTGAGCGTCAGAAATTCCTCAGCCCCCGGATTTGCGCGATAGACGGCGAGACGACGTTTTGCGAGCAGACGACTCTCGTCGCTCCACCCCTCGGCGAGTCCGGGGGCTGATAAATTGAAGCTCACCGTTTCGGTGCGATGGTCGCCAAAACTTGTTGAACTTTCGCAAAATCGGTCGGCTTGACCAGGTGGTGATTGAACCCCGAATCGTGCGAACGCCGCCGATCCGATTCCTGCCCATAACCGGTCATGGCGATCAGCACGATGTCGTTGCCCAGGGGCTGCTGACGGATTAGCATCGCGACTTCGTAGCCATCCAGTCCCGGCAAGCCGATATCGAGCAGCACCGCGTCGGGCCGGTAGACGAGGACCGCTTCCAGGGCGGTCGGTCCTTCGTAAGCCGTGCGGACGTCATAACCGGAATGTCTGAGTAACATTGCCAAGCTCTCCGTCGCATCCACGTTGTCATCCACAACCAGCACTCGCAAAGCTTGGCCGACCGGCTGGTTGATTTCCGCGCGCGTCGGTAATTGCGGCTCGGGAGGCTGTATCACCGGCAAACGCACGACAAACTCGCTGCCCTGTCCCAAAGCGCTGGAAACCGAGACGGTGCCCCCGTGCAACTCCACCAGGCGTTGCACCAGGCTCAGGCCGATGCCCAACCCTCCCTGCGAGCGGTCCAGCGATCGTTCCGCCTGAGTAAACAGATCGAAGATGTGTGGGAGCAAGTCGGGCGCGATGCCGACGCCCGTGTCGCGTACGCGAACAATCGCCGTATTCGGCACCGTGTCATCGTCATGCGGATCGCGCGGACTATTCTCGACGGACAGCCATATCCGGCCCCCTTCTTCGGTGTATTTGGCGGCATTGTTGAGCAGGTTCACGACGACCTGTTCCAACCGGGCAGGGTCGGCGTACAACCAAATGGGTCGCGGCGGGAGCGATAGCGTGAGTTCATGCCGACGTCGTTTCAGCAGCGGCTGGGCCGTCTCCACCGCGTGTTCCACGATGCCGCTCAACGTGAGCCGTTCCTGACGAAGTCGGATCTTGCCGGTCGAAATGCGCGAGATTTCGAGTAAGTCATCCACCAAATGTTTCAGTTGCCCGACTTGACGCTCGATGATGGTGCGGGCTTCTTGATGAAGTATTTCATCGTTCGTTTCGAGGCGCAGCAGATACACGGCGTTGGAGATGGCGGCCAGCGGATTGCGCAGCTCATGACTGAGCATGGCTAAAAATTCGTCCTTGCGACGGTGCAAGTCGGCCAACGCCGCGGCGGATTCTTGCAACTGGTTCGCCGTTTGCCGTTGGTCGTGGATATCGCTATTCGAGCCGACCCACTTCACGATGCCGCCGTCGGAATCTCGCAACGCAATCGCATGACTGAAATGCCAGCGCTGTTCGCCGTCCGCGCGGCGAAAACGATGCTCATGGCGATACGTTTCGCCGGTGGCGACGGAGTGCGTCCAAAGCCGCACGGTGTCGTCCAGATCGTCGGGGTGGATGAATTGTTGCCAACCCCAGCCCTTGATCTGTTCGAATGACAGGCCGGTGAACTCGGTCCACTGCGGGTTAAAATAGTCGACTTCTCCGTTGGGCTGAGCGGTGAAGATTTTTTGCGGCATCGAGTCCAGCAACAAACGCTGGCGTTGTTCGCTCTCTCGCAGCGCGGAATCCGCCGTTCGCGCTTGTTCCAACAACTCGTGCTCGCGGATCGACGAGATCAGCAGCGCTTCGTTCATGTCGCGCAATTGCCGCTCGAAGTTGTGACCTGCCGCCACGGGAATGGTCGGAGTTTCATACATTTTATCGTTCTTTCAATCCCGGAACGTTTTCCGGGGTGCCCGGCGGGCGACCTATCGAAGCTCAGGTTCGTTCCGGCGGGATTCCTCCGACCAAGGGCTGGGAATGCCGGAGGTCAGGCCGCGGTAGCCGCGCAACGGCTCGCCCAGGACCAAGCCCTGGGACGTAACTTGGTATTCGCACATGTCGATGCTGTGCTGGCTGCGACGCATCTTCACAACCATCATCATCTTACGCAGTTGGCCGTTGATGGAAACGTAGCGTAAGCGAAGGAGGTCGTC
The DNA here is from genome assembly GCA_043737375.1 of Planctomycetia bacterium. Classification (GTDB taxonomy): domain Bacteria; phylum Planctomycetota; class Planctomycetia; order Pirellulales; family JALHPA01; genus JAWXCH01. The sequence goes on along the minus strand of JAYTAU010000696.1, from coordinate 2,659 downwards.
GGCCAGGAACGAAACGGCAAAGTTGCTTAAGCCCATCGAGGTGAAGTTCTCCTCGATCTCGACGGTGCTCACGATGGTTACACCCAACCGAGTCAGCGCGCCGATCATGCGATACAGCGATTCGCGAAAATCGGCGCGAAAGCCGGGTGCCAGCGCCAACTCGAAGCCCACCAACGAATCGATCACCAGCCGCTTGCAGCCGATGGCTTTGACCGCGTTGACGACCTCGTGTACCGTTTCATCGACCGAGAGATCCAGCGGCCGCAGATAAATGACCTTCAGCTTGCCATCTTTTTGCGGCGTAACAAAATCCAAACCGAACGAGGCGGCGCGCTGGACGTACTCGGCCGGCAACTCCTCGAACATCGCCACGATACCCGGCTCACCCAGGCGCAGCCCCTCGGCGATGAATTGCGTGCCGAGTACCGTTTTGCCGGCACCCGATGGCCCGGCCAATAGCAGACTATCCCCCTCGGGAATACCGCCTCCCATGATCGCGTCGATTGCGGCAACGCCGGTGGAGAGTCGCCGCCGGCCCTTGACGTGGCTGGACTCTTGGGTGAGTCCGAAAGTGCGGGGGAAGCATTGCAAACCGTTTTCGGTAATGCGAAAAGTGTGCAGCCCTGGCACGGACTCTTGGCCGCGCATTTTCACCACTTGCATTTTGCGCACGATCGAATTGCGCTCGACGGTTTGGTTGAGCCAGAGCAAGCCGTCGGCCACGGTGAAGACCGGGTTGTCGCGAATCTCGGCGTCGACATATTCGCCGATCAAAAACGTCGTGGCCTGGCAACTGGTCAGGTGCAGTGCCAAGCGTTGGATGAACCCCTGTAGTTCCACTTCTCTGGTGCTCTGTTGAGCTCGGCGGACCACGGTGCGAAATGAATCGACCACGACGACCTGCGCGTTACTGGCCTCGACCTCCTTGATGATCTCTTCCAAAACGGCACCCAGGTCTGCATCCAATATGAGCTGACTAAGATTGATGAAGCGAATTGCACCGCTTAACTTCGATTGATCGAAGAAGTTGAACTGCTGCTGATAGCGCAGCATCTTGATGGCCGGCTCGCCCAACACGGTGAAGTAGAGTGCAGGCCGCTCGGGGGTCGCGTTGGCAAAAATGATCTGGTGCGCCAGCGTGGTTTTGCCGCAGCCGGGGGTACCGGCGATGATGTTGAACGAATATTCGGGCAGACCTCCCCCCAGGATTTCATCCAAGCCCGGCACGCCGGTCGGCAGTTGCCGAATGGGTACCCGGTCTGGTTCTTGAGACTTTCGCTGCTTTGTCATCATCGCCTCGATTGTTCCAGATTATCGTCGAATACTGCATCGGGCCAAGCCTCGCGCAACAAGCGGAGCGTGAGGGGTTTGCCGATAAACGTAACCAGCAGTTCAAGTAGATGGGTCGTAATTGCCAGTGCCCCCTCCACCTTGCCATACAAACGGCTATCGACGTGGCGCGCCTCAGCCGCGATTTCGTCTAGCCCCTCCAGCCGACCGTCGGCCATGACCTGTACGGATTGCAACGCAGGGACTTCCGCGCGGGCCAGCGCCAGGGCACGTCGGATGAGGGATAAGAAGCCGTCGGCACCGGCGAATCGTGTTAGTGAAATTCGTAACTTTTCGCAGACACGCACCGCTTCATGTGTGTGCAGTGTAGAAACGGACTGGCTTGCTGCTTCGACAGTTAGCAGTCGTTGAGCCAAGTCTCGCATCAATGCAGTAGGTTTATCCATCACCCGTTAGTGTACCACTACGCAGCAGCGAAGCACGCGGGAATCCGCAATAAATCCTCGGCCTCCAGCGAGCGACCGGGCCGACCCCGGTCGAAACGACGGCATGGTCCCGATAAACTAGCGATACTTGTGCATTTGCGCACCAAGAAGGTGTTTGTGAATGCAAAATTCTTCTGTAGGGAAAGTGCCTCCGTGCCGTTCCGGCGCAACTTGGGGCTCCGGAATGCCACAGCAGCGCATTCCCTACAGCATTCATAAACACTTTCTAAGAATGCAGCAGACGCCGTATGCCTTAAGAAGTGTGAGGGCCAGCGATCGGAGTTGAACCGACAACCCCCGCATTACGAATGCGGTGCTCTGCCAATTGAGCTACGCTGGCGCAGAAAGCCGCGCTGATATCGAGAGCTGTCAAAGTAAGAGAATCGGTTGCCAGCGTCAAGGACCGGCACAGTACAAACGGCATAGTACAACCAGCCCAGCACAACCGGCACAGTACAACCAGCCCAGTACAACCGGCACAGTACAACCAGCCCAGTACAAGCGGCATAGTACAACCAGCCCAGTACAACCATCACAGCACAAGCGTAGCGTGCTCCGTTCATGGTATTCTCCTTCAGCCCCCGGCAAAGCCGGGGCTAAGGACCGACCGATAAATAACGTCCCGATTTCGAATCTGCTAGCACGCCGAGAAGCAACTTCCTTCCTTTGCGTCTCTGCGCCTCTGCTCGAGGCACTTTGCTCGTCAGATTTCTTCAGCTTTCGCGTTCTCGCTCTTTCTCGTTTTCGTGATCTGTCCGAAGTGCAAATCAACGGTTTTGCGAATCGCGAAAGTACGAAAGTACGAAAGTACGAAATGATGTTTGTCGTCCTGATTTCTTTGCGTCTCTGTGCCTTTACGCGAGGCTTTTATTCGCCCCTTAAGC
>JAYTAU010000695.1:0-2682 GCA_043737375.1 Planctomycetia bacterium | reverse complement strand
CTGGCAACCCGGGGCTTGCCGAGGATGGCATGTGGTTGATTGTTGCCGATCGCGGCGAACTTGGTCGCAAACTATCCGAGCAATTGGAACTGCGCGGTCAAAGCTGTGGGTTGGTCGAGCTTGGCGAAGCTTTTCTAACGACCAGTACCGGATACGTGATCAACCCGACAGAGCGCGAGCACTTCGACCGAGTGTTGAATGCGATGTTGCAACCCGGCCGTGCGCCGCTGCGGGGCGTCGTACATTTGGGCGGTGCCGATGCGAACGTTCTGTCGGCCGAAGGCATTGAAGCAGCCCAGGCCGCCGGCTGCGCTGCAGCATTGCATCTGACACAAGCTCTATCCAAACAGCGCGACGCGACAAAGCATTGCAAGCTCTGGCTCGTCACGGCTGGCGCACAGCAACTCGGAGCAACGCGTACGAATATCGCCCAAGCGACTCTATGGGGTCTCGGCCGAGTGATTAGCTTGGAGTTTCCCGACCTGCAATGCAAATGCGTCGATTTGGATCCCAATGCCGATTCAGAACAACAACTCGAATCGTTGCTCGAAGAAGTTCGCTCGTCCGACCGCGAAAATCAGATTCTCTATTGCGATGGCCAACGCTATGCGGCCCGGCTAGCTCGCGGCAAGATGGGCAGCGCCGCCGAACAGAAACAGGGAGATGGTTCGGTCCGTCTGGAAATCCCGCAGCGTGGAACGCTCGATAATCTTTCGCTACGCAGCATCAGTCGGCAACGTCCGGGGCGCGACGAAATCGAAATCGAAATTCATGCGACCGGTTTGAACTTTCGCGACGTGCTTAACGTGTTGGGACTGTACCCCGGCGACCCGGGTCCGTTGGGTGGCGAATGTGCGGGGCGCGTGGTCGCGTTGGGCGAAGGGGTTGTGGGACTAGGCATCGGCGACGAAGTGCTGGGTATCGCCTCGGGCAGCTTTGGCAGCTACGTCACCACGCCGGCGTCGCTGGTGGTCAAAAAGCCCGCGACGCTCAGCTTCGCCGAAGCGGCCACGATTCCGATTGCATTTTTGACGGCGCACTATGCATTGCACAAGCTCGCCAACATCAAGGCCGGCGATCGGGTTCTGATTCATGCGGCCAGCGGCGGCGTGGGCTTGGCGGCGATCCAACTGGCCCAACGAGCCGGAGCACAGATTTTCGGGACTGTGGGCAGCGCGCCCAAGCGCGAGCATCTGCGGACGTTGGGTATCGAGCAGATCATGAGCTCGCGCACGCTCGATTTCGCCGAGGAAGTGCTGCAAGCGACCGAGGGAGCAGGAGTCGATATTGTTTTGAACTCGTTGGCCGGTGACTTCATTCCTAAAAGTATTTCGGTGCTTAAGACGGGAGGAAAGTTTCTCGAAATCGGCAAGGCCGACATTTGGAACGACGCGCGCGTCGCCGAGGTCAAGCAGGGTGTCCGTTATTCCGCGATTGCCTTGGATCAGATGGTGATCGAGCAGCCGGAGCTCGTCGGCTCGATGCTGCAGGAATTGATGGCGTTGTTCGTCAACGGAGAGTTGGTTCCGTTGCCCTATCGTACGTATGCCTTGCCCAAAGTTGTCGATGCGTTTCGGTTCATGGCGCAGGCCAAACACATCGGCAAGATCGTGGTCACCACGCCGCGCAACCAGGTAAGCTATAGCCAGTCGGCGACCCCGGATCATGTGGGCAACGGCCATGCAGGCAACGGGAGCGCAGCCATTGCGACGACCAATCTCCCCGCGACGATCGACTCGACCGGCGGCATTCGAGCCGACGCAAGTTATCTGATTACCGGCGGTCTGGGTTCGCTGGGCTTGCAAGTCGCACGGCATTTGGTCGAACGAGGTGCACGATGCCTGGTGCTGACATCGCGCCGAGCGCCGTCGGAACAAGCCGCCCAATCTATTGCCGCGCTACAAGCAATGGGCGCTCGAATTGTCGTTGTTAACGCCGACATTGCGAACCATGCGGACATGCAGCGACTACAAACCGAGTTCGCTGAATTGCCTCCGCTGCGCGGAGTCATGCATGCGGCCGGCGTGTTAGACGACGGGGTGCTGTTGAAGCAGTCGTGGGGCCGATTCCAAAAGGTATTCGCGCCGAAGGTCCAAGGCGCTTGGAATTTGCACGCCTGGACCGAGCACGTTCCGCTGGATTTCTTCGTGCTGTTTTCTTCGGCGGCGGCACTGTTGGGATCGCCAGGTCAAGGAAACTACGCAGCGGCGAATGCGTTCCTCGATGGACTGGCACAGTATCGTCGGGGACTTGGATTACCGGCAGTGAGCATCAACTGGGGGCCCTGGGCCGAAGGCGGCATGGCGGCGCAGCTCGATGCCCAAGCCTCGGCACGCATGTCAAGCGGGGGAATGCAACTAATCAAACCGGCGCAAGGCTTGCGTTTGCTCGATGAAATTATGGCCGGCGATACTGCGCAGGTTGCCGTGTTGCCGGTCGATTGGGTGCAATGGAGTCGCACGTATCCGCAACTTGGCCGATTGCCGCTCCTCAGCAACCTATTTGGCAAACTGCAGAACACCAGCTCGGCACCCGGCGGATCTTCCTCGGATACGCCGACGGTTTCGGCCGATCGAGAGCGAATTATCGCCCTGCCAATTGCGCAACGACAGCACGCTGCCGAAAGCTACCTGCAGGAACAGGTCGCCCGCATCATGCAAATTCCCGAATCGCGGCTCGACA
>JAYTAU010000694.1:0-2690 GCA_043737375.1 Planctomycetia bacterium | reverse complement strand
TATTCGTTGCGATAAGTGTTTGCCAAGTCCGCAAGCGGTTCCGAACTTGTCGATTCGATGCTTAGGCACACTTGGCAAGCTCAACTTGCATGATTGAGTAGCGACGTTTTTCCGGTTTCGACGACGATTGCATTGTCCACTTACGCAGATGCAGATTACGGCTGAACGATTTCCGCTCCGTTGCGTGTCGACAATCCGCGCCAAAGACCGACGTCGATTTCGTCTCCAAAGAATCGCGCGCTGCCGTCGGCAAACAACACGTTGACCCCGCCCGGATGCATGCTCCGCGCCGATCGCCAGCCATACGCTGAGTACAGCTTCGGTTTGGCGGGCGGCGGAGTCGAATCGGTAACGACCGAGGCGATGCAGTCGTACTCGCTTGCGTTGGGGCCATAGTAATGGTTGTACATCGCACAGCGATACTCTCCGCTGCACCAGGCAAACCCGCGTGGGTCGTTACCCGAGGAAGCCGCGGAGTTGTAGTTCATCGAACCGCCGCACTTCACATCCGACAGATCCGCCGGACCGGCAAACGACAACACGAATTTGTAGCTTCGCTGGGGACTATGCGATGTGAAAGCGCTATTGGAGTCGCGCGGCGTATCCGCGCCCAAAAGCTGCTCCGCCAACGCAATCGTTTTTGAGGTTCCGTCGGGAATTTTCGCCAGTCGGGTCGCTGAGTTGACAAAGAAAATCCCGTCGGTATCGAACGGCGTGCCGCCTCCCGCGCCCGAACCCCCGCAAACGGCATAGTTGGTCGGGCCCATGCCATCTTTGACCGGCTGGCCAAGATCGCTGGGGCAAAGAAATTCGGGCAGTGCCTGAGAAATCCCCAACTTGTTCGGGGCCGAAATCGGATTGCCCGGTCCGGGCATGTAAAGCGGCAACGACAAATCCAACAGTTCATGGACCGAGTTGTTTTCAAGGTACGGCAGCAAATGCGCCAAGGCCGACCAACGGTAAAAAGTGTGCGGGTGACCAGGGTCTTGCGGATAGGGTTTTGATTCACCCCCTGGCGGAAGCCGTTTTCTGGCTCCGTCGTGGTTATGCATCGCAAGGCCCAATTGCTTCAAGTTATTCAGGCATTGCGTGCGCCGCGCGCTTTCTCGCGCGCTTTGAATTGCCGGCAGCAACAGCGCAATCAAGATCCCGATAATCGCGATCACCACCAAAAGCTCGACCAGTGTGAAGCCGCGTCGAGCAACGCGATAGAAATCTAACAGTTCATGACCACTCGCACTGTCTAATGCATATGCGACGTGATCGGGCGACTTCCTGCCGCTAGATTCGCAATCGACGTGCGAGCGATGATGCGTGTCACTGCATAGTCTCATAACGTCAATGCAGGTGCAAAAATCGGGGCGGGGAGATCGCAACGGGGGCAGACACTTCGAAGTCAGTATCATTCCCTGCGCGGCCCGATGCAAGCCTGCAGCCGGGGGTTGAAATACTGCCGACGCTCACACGAACACATCAGTGCTGATGCAAACTGCAAGTGCCGCCGTCGCAATTGTCTAGCTTGCCGTATTTATAGCGACGGCCGGCGATCCAGCGATACGCGGCCTTCCATACGGGCATACTGAACGGAAAATGCAATGCCGGCGCGGCCCACCACAGCCGTCGCAATCGAAGCGTCAAGTAGCGAATCGCATACGCGCCGGGATGGCGGTTGCCCTCGCGGTCGACGATATACATTTCTCGCATCAGGGCTTCGTGCGTCAGGTCGGGATAGCGCTGTTGAACCTCGGCATCGTGGAGCGACAAGTATGAAAGCCGCTTTTGACAGTCCCACCAGGGGAGCTTCTTCACCTGCGCCGTGCAGATTCGGCACTGGCCGTCATAGATGACCACATCGACGCCGGGCCGGTCGGCCGGTTTCGGCAAGCGTACGGCGGGTTGTTGAGCGACATCGGTGGACATGGAAAACCTACCGTGGTCTAACGTAGGTCAGGCTTCAGCCTGACAAATGGTTCAGGTATTATCCGATCACGAATTTAGCAAGCGGCCAGGTTTAACCCGCTGCATTGATGGCATGCGTCAGACTAAAACCTGAACTACCTATGAAATATACACCGCCCTGGCAGTTCTCTATACCGGAATTCGCGATCAATTGTTAACAACCGAGGTCCGTTATATGCCGAAAGTTAAGTAATCTTGATTGCTCTGGTTGGGTTCGTACGGTCGAACGCGGTATAATCCGATAGCGGTTTGAGATTTTGCTACGTTTGTAAGACGTGCACCCGGCGAACGAATTCTTTGGACGATTAAACTAGTTTGGAGTCGCACAGATGGACGCTCTGCAACGACAAGTGGCGGTTGCCTATCGCAGACTGACGATCGAACGCATGTTAAAAACGGCCGTCTGGTGCCTACTCGGCACGCTGTTGACGGCTGCGATCGCGATCGCGATTCCAAAATTTGTCATCGTTCCGTTCGACACGTTCGTTTGGAACATCGCTTGGTTGGGTGCCGCAATTCCGGTGGGGTTTGCCATTGCGGCAATCATCACTTACGCCACACGTCAGAGTCGGCTGGATGCAGCGCTCGAAATCGACCGTCGCTTCGAGCTCAAGGAACGAGTTTCGAGCGCGTTGGCGCTGGATGATGCGGAACTCCAATCCGAAGCCGGTCGCGCGCTGATGAAAGACACGCTCCGCCGGGTCGAGCGATTGGATATCGGCAGCAAATTC
>JAYTAU010000693.1:0-6698 GCA_043737375.1 Planctomycetia bacterium | reverse complement strand
GCGGCTTGACAGACGTACTCATGGGAATTTCTCCTGGAAAAAGCTTGTCCCATAACCCTAACCCAGCGATATTCCGATTTCATCTGGTGCAGGACAATCGCGGCCCTTCAGGCCGCCTGTCGCGCGCCCTCAACACCGACCCAGTCCGTTGGACTGGGCTGAGGAATCGCAGCCCGTTGGGCCGCTGAACTTGGACGGCGATGACCGAGGGCACTGAAGGCTCGCGCCGCCTCGGCAATACATCCGCCGTGTGACGTCTTCCGCGTCTGGCGCGAGACGGGGCTACAAATTTATGGGTCGGTATTTCCGAGACCGACAATGTAACCTGCAACGATGCTTCGTAAGGCAGTGATTTCGGACTAAACTAGCGTATACTGAATTTGACATTCGGTTTCGCGTTTTAGTTGGAGTCCAGCTATGTTGCAATCGGTCGATGCCATCTTCGAAAACGGCGTGTTGAAGCCGCTACAACCGCTAGTTCTCGATCCGGGTGCACGTGTGCGAATACAAGTCGAGTCGTCGGCACACAAGACGGCGGACGAAATTCTGGAACTCGCCGCCCGCGTTTACGCTGGTCTGAGTAGCGCGGAGATTGAGGACGTCGAGGAACATCAACGTCGGCGAGCGCTATTTGTCGAGAGGGCGCAGCCATGACGCTGCCCCATCGGAAAGAGTCGTTCAGCTTCAAGCGATGCATGGCGATGATGCGCAATCGCGACCCGCAGACATTTGAATATGGCTTTTTCTGGTTACAACCCCATGCTAGCGAATTTGTTCATGAGCTGATCGCAGAATTCGCCAAGACAAACGACGATGGGCTACGCTGCCCGCTGCTCGAATTGATTGGCAATGCCAAGTCGACTGAGGCCTTTGGCTTTCTTTCCGAGCAAATTCATAGCGACAACGATCGGCTGCGCTATTGGGCCATTCGCGGGTTAAGAAATCTGAACACTAAAGAGGCCCGTACACTGCTCTGGGAGGCGCGATCATTTACTTTTGGGGCAACTGAAGACACGGCGGAGTTTCTTGCTGATCTCGATGAAAATTCTAGTCATCCTGAATGGTTTAAGTAGTCGGGGCTCTCTGATCGTCGGACCACCAAATAGGACGTTACCTTTCAAAACTGCAATGTAGCCGCAGGAACCGATATTTCGGTTCAGAATCGTCTTAGATAGACTGTATATGATCGACTCCTGTCATCCCGATTCGATCGCGCTAATTGACCAAGTGCATCGTTTCTGGAAGGACCTAAAATATGACATCAATCCTGGCGCGTCGATCGAACAGGTTGAAGCGTTCGAGTCGCACTATTCAGTCCGCTTGCCGCCTGACCTGCGCAAGTTTTATGCGACGGTCGACGGGATGCGAGAATGGATGTGCGATGACGGACTTAATTCGTGGTTGATGTTGGGGTTGGTCAAAAGCGTTCCCGAGGATCTCGCTCATTTCAAGGGTGTACCCGACTACCGTGATATCACACAAACACTTCCCGACGCACATCGCTGGTTTGTGATCGTAAACTACAGCATCACGTGCGCCGTGTACGCGATTCGACTTTCGGGCAATAACGAAGAAACGCCGGTTCGCTGGATTGGAAGTGGCAGGCAGCATCAAGTCGTTGCTGCTTCGTTTACTGAGTTTTTGGAGCGGTACTTGGACGAACCGTACCGTCAGATTTTGTAAGAGCAGCATCGTCCGAATCGAGTGACTTCACTCGCCGCACCGGAACGCCACGGCAGCGCGTTCCCGACAGCAGTTCGGCGTCGGCGACGCCTCCTACAACCATATAAGTCACTCGCTGGCGCTTCGAGCTTGTATGGCGTCGTCGCTTCGCAGTGCCGGAACGCCACGGAGGGCGTTCCCTACAGAAACAAAACGCGGCCCTACCCTAATATCCCCTTCACCACTTCGCCCTTCACATCCGTCAGTCGGAAGTCGCGGCCTTGGTACTTGTAGGTCAGCCGCTTGTGATTCACACCCAGCTGATGCAACAGCGTGGCGTGCAAGTCATGCACATGTACCACGTTCTCGACCGCGTTGTAGCCCAACTCGTCGGTCGCGCCGTATGAGATGCCGGGCTTGATGCCGCCCCCGGCTAGCCACATCGAAAAACCCTTGATGTGATGATCGCGGCCGTTGCCCTGTGCCATCGGCGTGCGACCGAACTCGCCGCCCCAGATGACCAGCGTGTCGTCCAACATGCCGCGCTGCTTGAGATCGGCAATCAGCGCCGCCGCGGGCTGATCGACTTCCTTGGCGATCGTGCTCACGCCATCCTTCACGCCGCCGTGATGATCCCAATCGCGATGATAGACCTGAATGAACCGCACGCCGCGCTCGGCCAACCGCCGCGCCAACAAACAATTGGCCGCGAACGATCCGTCGGCACCCTGTGTACCGTAGGCCTTGAGCGTGGCGGCCGATTCATCTTTGATGTCCGTCAAATCGGGCACGCTGGTCTGCATGCGAAACGCCATCTCGAACTGCGAAATGCGCGTGGCGATCTCGGGGTCGTCAACCGAATCGTGATAGATGCCATTCAGCTTTTGCACGGCGTCGACCACGTCGCGCTGCCGCTGTTGCGTGACGCCGTCCGGATTGCGAATGTACAACACCGGGTCGCCCTTGCCGCGCAAATGCACCCCTTGAAAACGGCTGGGCAGCAGTCCGCTATGCCATTGCCGCGCGGCGATCGGTTGCTGTTGGCCGCTGGCGCCGGTGCTGGTCAGCACGACAAACCCGGGCAGGTCTTCGCTGACGCTCCCCAGTCCGTACCACAGCCACGAGCCCATGCTGGGCCGCCCCGAGATCGTGGTGCCCGTGTTCATGAACGTGTGGGCCGGGTCGTGATTGATGGCCTCGGTCACCAGGGAGCGGACGATGCAAATGTTGTCGGCGACGCCGCCCAGATGCGGAAACAGCGAACAGATTTCTTGGCCCGACTGGCCGTACATTTCGAAGGCGTGTTGCGGGGCAAGGCACTTGAGCGCCGAGTTCCCTTGCAGTTGCGCGATGGGCTGCCCGCGGGTGAACGACTCGGGCATGGGCTGGCCGTTCATCTCGGCGAGTTTGGGCTTAGGGTCGAGCGTTTCGAGATGCGACGGCCCGCCGGCCATGTACAGGTAGATGACGCGCTTGGCCCGCGGCGCGTAATGCAGCGGGTTGACTGCGCCGGGCCAACGGTCGAGCTGGGGTGAGCCGGCTGCGTCGTTCGGCGTGTCAATGCTGTCGGCGGCGTGTGCGCGTGATGGATCGAGCAATGACTTGTTGAGCAGCGAGGCCAGCGCAAGCGAGCCGATGCCGGTTGTCGCGCGACCCAAGAAGGAACGGCGCGTTTGGGCGAGTTGATGTTCGTTCATGTTATGGTCGACGAGTAGAGTGTTAGATGGCCACAAAACTGATCACAACCCGACGCGTCAGCGAGGAAATGCCTTCAATTGCAGTCGGTCCTCGCTTACGCTTCGGGTTATGATGAGGCTTCTCATGTTGCAGGCCGGTAGATTCGCTGCGTCGATGCACGCCCTCACCGCTCGATACCTCGCCGCCTCTCCCAGAGGGATAGGGGAAAAGGGTGTGCTGCTGGGCGATGCTTTAAGTTTACTTCTCGCTCAATTAATCGCGCCAATCAAATTCGAGTGGTTCACTCAGGGTTTGTTTGACAAGATCGACATCTAACCTCTCCCAGCTGTTGCCGTATACGTTATACCTGATGCGAATTGCGCGCTGCTCATCATTAAAATAAACATCATATTGCTCTGAGACACGCTCGTTTACTTCCATTCCTAGAATGGTCTTTATTTGACGGAAAGTGTACTCAAAAGTTGCATAGTATGGCTCAGGCGCGTCGCTGGGTTTTGCATTCAGGCCAGTTGCTTTGTCAGCGTAAACTATTCGCGCCGCTACTTCGTCGTACGTCATGCCTGCAGTTACGCCGCGCGTGATGAAGTCGTAGTCAGTGTCAGTTGACTGCACATTGTGGCTAGCACGCAGATCGGCTTTGGCTAACTCATGGACCCAATGACGCGCCCCAACGAATGCCGAGATGCCAAGCAGCAGAATAAGTCCTAGGACTGCAAAGAAGTATTTCATGGGCGAAATCGTGCTCATTGAAGGTTGGACAAGTCCCAAACATCGCTCTCACTTTCGGAACGCCACGGAGGGCGTTCCCTACAGCCCCTACCCCTACCTCCTTCATTCCTCACTTCCCCATCGGCAATGGCGGCGGCTTCATGCCCGTCGAAGACTTCTCACTCGGTAGCGGCGGCGCGACAATCGTGCCCGTCGTCCGACGTTCGGGGTCTATTTTACGGTCGGGGTCAGAGTCCCCTCCTACAGAACCGCGCTCGCCGGCGTGAATCGGTCCATCCGGCGTGGCCAGGCTGCGCTTGGCTTCCATCGCCACCGACGTATCGCGACGATAAAACCGGTTGGCCAGTAAATGCTCAACGCCCAGCACCAGCGCGACCAGCAGTATCAACAGCGGATAAAGCTCCATGCCGATCCGGCCCAAGCTGACATCGCGCGTAATTTCGTCACGATTGCGGGCCAGACGATATTTCTTCTCGCCGAGGATTTGATCGAGGTCGGCCGGCGTCGCGCGGTCGAGCTGCGTGGTCGTTGCGGCCACGTTGGCGCTGAAGCCGCGCTGCACGCCGCCATCGGTGCCGCCGGCACGCAGTTGGTAATTGCCCGGCAGATTGGTCGCGCTGACGGTCAACGTGCCGGTGGTCGGATCGATGGTCTGCGGAATCTGCACGCCGTCGGGCGAGCGCAGCGTGAAGATCATCGCGCGTCGTTCTTCGGGAATTTGCAAGATCACCGAATCGCCGGCCAAGTAATTAAACCGCTCTTCCGAATTGCCAACCAGGTAAAACAGCATCTCGTTGGCGAGCACTAAAAACGGCCACGGCTCGAAGCCGGTCGCGATCATGTTCCACGCGGCATTGTCCGACGCGCTTTCCGAGATGGGCGTGGTCATGGTCAACACACGCCCGCGACCGATCGTTTGCTCGACCAGCGCCGCCTTGCCATTGTTGAACGGAACGATGGTGTTCACGCCGTCGTCGAGTTCTTCGAACTGCCAGTACCTTGCGACTTGAAACGCCGACCACGGAATTTGTCCGCCGCGCGAGCGAAAGCCGCCTAGCACGGGGTGTTGCAAGTCGGGCGGAGCGAGAAACAGTTCGCTGCTGCTGCGTGCTTGACGCAGCAATTTGCCGGGCAGCACTTCGAGCGCGGCGCGGTCGTTGAACTCTTGCAACTTGGCGGCGCGGCGGCCGAGAAACATGGCCAGCCCGCCCCCTTGCTTTACATAGTCGTGCAGTTTCTCCCAAACGGCCGGTTCGAGCGGCGCGGGGTCGAGCAAACAAACGGCCGCGTAACCATCGAGCGATTGCTCCGAAAGTTTCTCGAACGGCACCACGACCACGTCGAAACGCGCTTGGCCCGAGCGACGAAATGCCTCGGGCGACAGCGCCTCGGCGAGGAACAGTGCGCTACTATCAATCGGTTGCGGCGCGGCGATCAGCACGCGCCAGGCCGGACGCACTTCGACGGTGAAATAACGCGTGTCGTCGGCACTCAGCGCGTCGTCGCCGACAATTTGCAGATAGCCTTGATGCGTGCCGATCTCTAGGCCTCCAAAGTTGAACTCGGCCGGCAGCGATTGGCCTTGCAGCCAGCCGAATGATTGCTCGCTGCGCTTTTGTCGCAGGCCGGTGTCGTCGATCAGGTACAACGCGACGCTGCGCTCTTCGCCGGCACCGGCCCGCTGCAGCACCGTTTCGAGCGTGACGGGGCTGCGTTTGGCGATGGCTTGGGCCGAAAGTTTGAGATCGCCCAGCGCAAAATTGCGCGGGTCGATGACACCGACATCGATGACATAAATCGCCACGTCGCGGTATTTTTCGAGCCGCGTACGGAACCGCTCGGCAGCTTCGGCCGACCAACTGGCACGGGCCAAGTCGGTGAAGACGTAAACCTCCTTGCGCTCTTTCGTGCTGTCGTTGACCAGTTGCAGCGCGCTTTCGAGCAGCTCCAAAAACGGCTGCGGCGCGGCGACGGTGGCCAGCCGTTCGATGCGCTGACGGGCAGCGCCCAGATCGACGGCGAACGTGTTGGCCAGGCTGGATGATTCGATGACGGCCAATTCGCTATCGGCCGGCAATTGCGGCAGCAGCCAAGCAGCGGTTTCTTGCGCGACTTCGAGCCGGGTTTTGTTTTCATGCTTGTATTCCATGCGGACCGAGGTGTCGAAGACCAAGGCCGCGGCGATCGGCGCTTCTTGATCGCCCAACATGCCGGCACTTTTCAGGCTCGGTCGCGCCAGCGCGAGCGCTAACAGCAAGATCGCCAAACAGCGCATCAACAGCAGCAGCAGATGTCGCAGTTGCAACTTGCGGCGATTGGCCTCTTCGCGCTGTTGAATGAACCGCAGCGCGGGAAAGAGCAAATGCTTGGGTTGCCGCCGCATGATTAAGTGCAGCACGATCGGCACCGCGACCAGCGCTGCTCCGGCAAGTATCAACGGTGTTACAAAGGTTAAACCCACGATTGAACTACGACCAGAAAGAAAGGATGAACCACAGAGTCACAGAGGACACCGAGAAAGGAAAGAATTGGGAGTCAGGATTTAGGAGCCGGGATTTAGAAAATGTGGGCGAGCAAATATTCACAATTCAACCTGGTTGAAGTCATTC
>JAYTAU010000692.1:0-6706 GCA_043737375.1 Planctomycetia bacterium | reverse complement strand
GCGACGGCGAGCGGGCAGTTCGTGCCGACCGGTCGGTTGCAATTGAAGTACGGCGACCTTCAAGTGGCCGATCTGCCGATGGAGTTTTTGCATGATGGCCGCCCGCCCGTCGTGCGCGAGGCGCGCTACGAGCCGACGCCGCCGACGTTGACCTGTTGGCCGCTGGCTGCCTCGCACGATTGCCAGCAGATACTGCTCGATATTCTGGGCTCTCTGAATGTGGCCAGCAAGGAATGGGTGATCCGCCAGTACGATCACGAAGTGCAAGGGGGCAGCGTGATCAAACCACTGGTCGGCATCGCCAACGATGGACCGAGTGACGCTGCGGTGGTGCGACCGGTGCTGGGTTCGCATCGCGGAATCGTGATCAGTTGCGGCATGAATCCGCGATTCGGCGATTTCGATACGTATCACATGGCGACCAGTGCCATCGACGAGGCGCTGCGAAATTGCGTGGCCGTGGGCGCGGATCCCAGTCGCATCGCTATCTTGGACAATTTCTGTTGGGGCGACTGCGAGCGGCCCGAGAGTTTGGGCTCGCTAACGCGCGCCGCAATCGCCTGCTATGACTTGGCCGTCGCTCTGGGCACTCCTTTCATCAGCGGCAAGGACAGTTTGAACAACGAGTTTCGTTACACCGACGGCAGCGGAGCGAAGCAATCGATCGCCATTCCGCCGTCGCTGTTGATCAGCGCCCTGGGGCAAGTCGCCGATGTTCGGCGTTGTGTTACCATGGATTTGAAACGCGCCGGCAATTTGCTGTATCAGGTTGGCGAGACCAAGGACGAACTGGCCGGCTCGCACCTGTCGCTAGTTGCCGGTCTGACGGGCGGACAGGTGCCGATGGTCGATGCCGCGCGAGCCAAGGCCACGTTTGCCGCGGTACACCGCGCGATTGACGGCGGCCATGTCGCAGCCTGTCACGACCTGAGCGAAGGTGGACTGGGTGTGGCTGCTGCCGAGATGGCGTTCGCGGGTGGCCTGGGTCTAAAACTGTACTTAGCGCAAGTGCCGCACAAGCTCGATCGCGTGCAGTTCGGCGATCGGTCCGACTTGATCAATCCGCTGTTGTTGTTCAGCGAATCGAACACGCGATTTTTGTGCGAAGTGCCGCCCGAGAAGATGGGTCAGTTCGAGACGGCGATCGGCAGCATTCCGCACGCGGTGATCGGCGAAGTGACCGCGAGCCAGCAGTTGCAGATCGTCGATTGTCATGCGGACAGCCCCGAGCATGTGATCGATATCGATTTGGCGACGCTGAAAGAAGCCTGGCAGAAACCGTTGCGGTGGTAGGAGAAGCCTCGTTCCCACGCTCCGCGTGGTAACGAGAATATGGGCGTAGCCGCCACGGCTAACAATAACTGACTACTGACAACCCGCCACTGACCAACCAATGCCTCAACCCCGTGTAATGATTCTGCGTGCCCCGGGCACGAACTGCGACAGCGAATCGGCGTTCGCCTTCGAGCGCGCCGGCGCAACAAACGAACTGGTGCATATCAACCAACTGCTTGAGCAGCCGCAATTGTTCGAGCAGTATCAAATACTTTGCCTGCCCGGCGGGTTCAGCTATGGCGACGACATCGCCAGCGGACGAATTCTCGGCAATCAGATTCTGCATCATCTTGCCGAGCCGCTGCAAAAATTCAAGGCAGCCGGAAAGCTGATTCTGGGCATCTGCAATGGTTTTCAAATTCTGATCAAATCGGGCCTGCTGCTCGACGATGATCCGCTCGATGGTCCGCCCGCCACGCTCGATTGGAACGCCTCGGGTAAGTTCGAAGATCGTTGGGTCCAGCTATCGACCTCGGGCACGAAGTGCGTATTTCTGCGCGGCATCGAGCAGTTGTATCTGCCCGTGGCACATGGCGAAGGGCGATTCGTGCCGCGATCGGAAAACGTGCTATCGCAATTAGATGGCAACGGGCAATTGGTGCTACGCTATGCGACTGCAGCGGGCAGTGGCGCGAAGGGCGCTGAGACCGCTGCCGCCGACGTGCAGACCGGTGCCGTGGCTTACCCGGCAAATCCCAACGGCTCGGCTGCTAATGTGGCCGGCATCTGCGATACGACCGGTCGCGTGTTCGGGTTGATGCCGCATCCCGAGCGGCATATCGATCGCACTCATCATCCGCGCTGGACGCGCGGCGAGGGCCAAGACCCGGGCGACGGACTACGACTGTTCGTCAACGCGGTCGAGTATTTCGAGTAGCCCCCGTACAAGCTCGAAGCGCCAGCGAGTGAATCAAACTAGCGTCGCAGTTGTTGCATTTATTATGTAACGACAACTAGCGTCACTTGCTTGCGCTGCGAGCTTGTATAACTACTGACCCACCGGGCCGGGAATCGGGCCGGTCGAATACGTTTGCGGGGCAACTGTCGTCGATGGGGCCAACGTCGGCTGGGTCGTAATCACGGTTCCTGGAGCATGCGCTTGGCCGCAATTGTTGCAGCCCGTTGTAGTCGGTGCGAACGAGCCCGTCATGCCGTTGATTACTGTGCCGCTGCTCATCGCCGGTCCTTCGCAGCAAGTATTCGTACCGACGGCAGCAGCATTCGTATTGCCACTGCAGCATGGGTTACCGGTGTTGATCGGCGGGCAAATCGGTGCCGGCACGGCGACTGCCGCGGGCGCATACACCACGGGGTCGCAGACCACTTGTTGTTGCGGTGCCGGCGGGCCCAAGAGCGCGTTCCACTTCCACGTTTCGAATTTTTGAACCGAGTCAACGCAACGTTGACAGCAGTGACAGCCGGTACTGCCCAACGTCAGAACCGCTAGGCCCGTTGAAACGAGAAATCGCCGCATGGTCACACCTTACGTCAAGGATCGCCGTGTTTGCCTAGGTTTCCGCTGAGCAACACTACCTTGCAGGCCATGATGTGCAAACGCAACGGGTGACTTTTTGCATCATTTTGGTAAGCGCGGCGGCGAGTCTGCCGATAACAGCAGCTATGTCGAGAATGCCGCTTATAACGCGGCACCATGCGGAGTACGACCGCGGTATCGATCGACAAGGCCGACAGAGGTCGGCCGCGAATGGATACGAATGAACGCGAATAGTACGGCGATCAACGAAGTCATCTCCGGATCATCGTACTTGTAGTGATTGAGTGGCCACAGTCTCTGAATGGCAGAGGGCGGGCGCGGAAGCCTCACGAGACGCCGGCGACTTTTGCCGATTTGCGTCCATTCCAATCCATACGCGGCCAACTTTCTATTTTCGAATGGGCGGCGTGCCATGAACCGACCAAGCGATTAACCCTTGCGATGGCGAATTTTGGCCCGCATACGACGTTTCTTTTGACCCAACTTGCGGCGACCTTTACCTGTCTTCTTGACTCCCACGCGATAAACCTCATGAATTAAACTAGGTGGACTAAAAAAGCCGCAACCGACTGTCGCGGGCTGGGCCCCTTTTGCAGCGACCTTCAACGAAGGCCCCGACGGCGAAGCCCCTGATTGTATCAAACAATTGTTTCCAAACAAGCCGAGCGGTTTTCAGTTCAGACGGTTCGACTTTCGAGCGGGTCGTCGAAGGGATCGATCCCTAACTGATCGAACGGTTGAGAAAGAATGTCGTCCGCCCGTGCCGCCGGTTCGGGCTCGGCACTCACCGCCCGCACGACGACTCGCGTTCCGCGTACCGAAACGACGCGAACCGTTTGCCCGGCCTCGATCGGCATGCCCTCGCTGACTGCGTCGATCGTGAGCCCTTCGACTTCGACCGCGCCGCTGGGCAGCATCACACTCGACGCGCGGCCGACTTTACCCACTAAGTCGCGCAACTGCCGCCGCTCGTCGCTATCGGGCAAAACTTCGTCGCTCGTCGGCAGCGCGGCGAGTAATCGCCGGCCCATGGGAGTCTCCGGCAACCACTTGAAGGCCAAGGTCAGCACGACCGGCACCGAAAACAATGCGACCGACAGAAAGGTCATTCCGGCCATGGGGCCGCGCAACGTAAACGCCATGATGATGGCCGACAAAATTGCGACCACGGATAGTACGCCCAGAATGCCCCCCGAGGGGACGAAGACCTCGACCATAACCAACGACAAGCCGAGCAACAGCAGCAGGCCGGCCCAGACTAAAGGGTCCATAATCGTGCGCAAGATTAGAGGAAGACCGAAAGTAAACCGCCGGCCGCGAATCAAAGTGCGCCGGCTATGTTTACTATAGCTACACTCGGGCACGCTGGGCAGTGTGACCGAATAGTTGATCGAGCTGTCCTAGTTGACCGAGGTGTCCGCGAAAGTTTCAGCTCGCGCCGGAAACTGCGCGCGGTCGCCAGGCGAAGCCGGGAACTGAAATACCTATCACGCCCTGGCCGAGCCGACGACCACTCGGTTGCCACGCACTTCGATCACCACCACGTTCGCGTCGCGATCGACCGCGTCGCCCGCCGTAATGACATCGACGATCGTATCGCCGAACTGGGCCTTGCCCGACGGTGTCAACTGCGTGACGGCGGTACCATAGCGCCCCAACAGATAATCGTAATTCACCAGCGATTCGCGTTGGTCGAGTTCCTCGAGTTCTTCGGCCGATGGGGGTGCCAGCATCATCCGATTGAACAATGGCGCATGGGGCAAGTATCGCCGCAGCGCGGTGATCGCGCCGACCATACCCACCGCCGCCCCGCCGACCACCAACATCGAATTTCGCATTTGCTCAAGCTGATAATCATTTTGCGGAATCACGAACGTCTGACTGGCCAACACCAGCGAGACAATCACCATGATCCCGCCGGCGAGTCCGAAGATGCCCATCCCGGGCAGTACAAAAATTTCGAGTATTAGGCAAACCATTCCCGACACGAACAGTAGAACCTCGAGTGCGCCGGCGGTGCCTTCGAAGAATTTGGCCCAAAAATACAACAAAAAGCAAATGAACGCGATCATCCCGCCCAAACCCACACCGGGCGTTTGGAGTTCGGCATAGACCGCCGCTCCGCCGATCAACAGCAAGAACAGCGATACGCCGGGCGAGGCCATGAATTTAAGCAACCGGTCGGTCATGCTGGGATCGACCAGTGCCGGGTCATTCTCAAGCGAGTAGATTTTTTTGAACTCGGCGAAACTGCCGACCGCGTGTTGCGCCACGCCGAAATCCGCGGCTCGATCGCCCGAGAGTTGTAACGGTCCCGAGTCGTCGCTCACCAGCGGACCCTGCCGCCAGGCAGTGGGATCGGGCTGTTCTTTCAGTTCATCCTCGCACCAGTACTCAACCAGTCCGTTGTGCTTGTTGTCGTAGCGATAGACCTTGAGATTGGGGTCGAACATGGCCACGCCCAACGACCAGGACTTCGACTTCGGCGCGGCCACGCCGGCTCGAAACGCTTTCGTCGCCGGTTCGATGACCTCTACCCCGGTTTTGTAGCCGCCCTCCCCTCCAATCACCGCATCGCGATGCATCACCAATTCGTCGCAGGCCAACGCAACGACCGCCGCGAAGCCCCGCGCCTGCTCGGGAACATAAGCCACGGTGCGCACGCGCGAAGGATCCAAGTTCGCCAAATAGTTCGCCAAGTTTTGCGCTTGATCGGCGCGACCCCCCTCGCTTTCAATCCGCACGCAGACAAAATTCGCCGTCCCCTTGATCACGCGGTCGTCGATCAAACGAGTAATTTCGCCGACCATGCCGTCGTTGATCTCGCCGCGCAACGTGACCTGAATGGGTTGCCAATCGCGATCGAGCGACGGGTCTTCCAACAACGCGGCTTCAGGCAGACCGAGCGACTTCGCAACGCCCGCGATATCGGACGCGTTGTAACTGACAAAGCCCAACTCCAGGCGCGCGCGTTTGCCGCTAAACAATCCGGGGCGTGGGCTGAGCGGTTCGGCCGATTGAACATTGCGATCTTTGCGCAATTTTTCGAGCTCATCCGACAAAACGTACTCGGTCCCGGCGTCGGTCACCGCGCGAATCACGGTCACCTCTTTGTCGAGCATGCCGAGGGCAATGGCGGCGGGAACGGTCTTTTGAGCGTCGGCAATTAGTTGATACGCCGATTTGCGACCGCGCGCGTTTGCCGGTTCGTCGTCGATGCCCGCCTCGCCCAACTCGGCATCCGGAGCCATGACAATCTGTTGGCAAGCCATCGCCACCAAGACCGCATGCCCCTTGACGGTCTTGGGCAAATAGGCCACGGTTTTCACGCCGCTAAGCGCCTTGCTGGTCAAAAACTCGGCAAGCCCATTGGCGCGATGAAAGTCGGTACCCGCCCCGTCTTTCGACTGGCCGGTATCGAACCGAATCACCAGTGTCGGCCGTTGCTCGCCGGCCGGAAACTGCGTCAGCAAGCGATTCACGATACCGCGAAATCGATTGTCGGCGTTGTCGGTGATTGGCACCGGAAGCGTGACCAAGCGGGCGGCGGCCAGACGATTCGCCGCGGCGTTGTTAGCGGCGGGTTCTTGCGCGTGAAGTTGCTGAGGTGCCCGCGATCCAATACTGACGGCAATGTAACCTAGCCAGGCCGCGACCATCGCGAACCGGCGCAACGTGCGGGGCAAAATCCGAACGACTACGCGGCGCTGCATTGCGAGAGAATTCATATGCCCAACAGATCGCGCCATCGTGTGCACTTCAAGGCTCACAGTTTTTGCGCAAGTGGTTGAAGCACCACCTGTTCCGGCCCGCTAGATTATAGCGCGCCAAGGCCGATAGTCAATCGTCGAGATTGCTGTTCGACGGCGAACGGAA
>JAYTAU010000691.1:0-6707 GCA_043737375.1 Planctomycetia bacterium | reverse complement strand
GCTGCGGCAACGGTAGCGGCGGCAGCGAAGTTGAGTTTTCGGTAGGCGATCAGATTCTGAAAGTTACCGTCAAAGAGACCGGCGGCTTTCAAGAATTTGTCGCCCGTGAAATCGGCAAGCTGAAATTCGAGAAGGCAGGACGCTACAAGCTGATCGTTCAACCGAAAACCAAGCCTGGCAAAGCGGTCATGGATTTGCGATCGGTGACGCTCAAGCCGATCGAAAAATAAATTATATCCTTGCTGACATTTCCGTTAACGCCCGTGCGTCAGTTCTGCCTGTCGCGCCAAATTGCGCGAATATCGCAGTCGCCCGCGTGCATCGCTAATCGATGCATCGGCGATCACCAACTCGCTGCTCGTGATTAGCCCGGTGTTGGCGTGAACCGTGCCCCATTTGCTTTCCGGGTCTTCCCAGTTGGGCAAGTAACCCGCGGGCCCGTCGCCGAACACGTTGCTGCGTTTCCTAACCAGAAAAAAAATTGGCTGTGTGATAGCAAATCCCTCCGAGCCAACCAACAACCGGTCCAACGACCCGTCGGCCTTGAATAAAATCGTGATTGGAGCATCGCTGATTGCTTCGAGTTCGCGCCCGTCGAGACCCGAGCCCGACAGATCCACCAACGTCGAGGTGGGTAACGTCAAAGGCGCATCTGCCGTGACTCGCGGCTGCAAAAAAATTTGGAACGGCACACCATCGGGCGGCGTCGGCACAGGCGGGCGGATTTCCGAACTCAGACGGAAGAAAGGACTGCGGTCTGTCAGTAAGCCTTGCGCATCGGTTTGATCGCTTTCGATTCGATAATACAATCCCGCGTAGTTCAGTTTGATTAAATCGCCGCGATGAACTTGCCCCAACCATTGACTATCGGGCGTCGCAAAGCGTGCCAGGCCGTTGGCGGGACTGACGAATATTCGCGAATCGAACGTGTCGCCCGTATAAGGCAACGGAACCTGCACGATCGAAATTGTCATGCTAGTTTGATTCGTACCCGGCACGGGTTCGAAACGCACGCCGGTTGAACGACCGGTTTGGAGTGCCCTGGCTTTGGCCAGGCTGAGATATCCGCTTAGCTCGCGGGCCGACTCTCGGATGCGGCGCTGATCGAGCGAGGGAGCTGCGGACACCGTGAACGCTGTGATGATCGCTAGAGTCGCGATCACAATCAACAGCTCGACCAACGTTAAACCATGCGGAATAGTTTTCACACCCGCCCGTGAGCAAGCTACATAATATCCACTACGCGATCGAACATCGAAATTGTTTCGGTACATGCTCAGTACTCCGGGCGAATTAATCACTGAGCGCGATTGTTGATTGACCAATTAAAAGTCGAGAGTCACTTTTCTTCAGTCGATAAAAAATGACTCTCGACAACCGACTGGGTTGCCTTGCAGCATTTGCACGATCAATCGTCAGCTTGAACCGACAGTTGACGGCGAACCCGTCGTTGGTTCATAAGAAACAGACTGACTAGCCCGGCACCCATCAGCGAAAGTGTTGCCGGTTCAAGCACCGCGACAGGACCACCCGAGGTCAACGCGGCTTGAAAACCACCGTCGGTAGGGTTAATTGCTCCGAGGCTACCGATGGCTGTCGCGTCTCCGGCCATTTGAAAGTTAGCCAACGTCGTGGTTTCGAAACTGGCGTTGGAAAAACCGAGGCTCGGAAATATCGGCGAACCGCTTAGTCGGAAATTATCGATTAGCAACGCCGACTGTCCTTGATCATCAATGACATTGATTACGCCGATGCCCAGCGAGAAAGTACCCGCTTGAAGGATTTCAGCGGTAAATGATTTATATCCTGTTTGGCGGCCATAAGGTCCGCTACTAATGTTCGTGTCGGATACGCTGGCAAGTTCCAATGCCAATAGCCCACTGATCGAGACAAAGGCATAGTCTTCAACGGTGTCCAAGTCTGAAACGACTTCGTTGGTAAGAAAATTGTAGTCTAAGCTTAAGACATCCCCGACTTGTGCGGTGAAGGCTTGTCGAACCGCCGACCGCCCGGTGCCATGCCCATCCGATTCGCAATGATCAGAAACAACGCCGCTCCGCAGGCCACCAGCATGTGGGTTCGCAAACCGGCGGCCTTGCCCGTGGCTTGCCGCTCGTAGCCGATCAGTCCTCCGAGAATTACGGCCATCAGCAGTCGCACCATTAATTGCAAGGTCTCCGCCATGTCGGGCAGATCGGCAAAGTCTTCTAGCACGCCGTTGAACCATTCGGTGGGAAACATGATCGACCTCGCGCTGGTGACTGTGGTTACCGACCAGCATACCACAGACCCACGTAGCCGGAACCCATACAAGCTCGCTGGGTGCCATGCCCACTGCTCTGACTGGGCATGCTTGCGACGTTCAACTACGACGGTAAGAACGAAGCATGAAGTTGGCCGCGAATGGATACGAATGAATGCGGATCAGGAAGATTGAATTTCATAGCGTTTTTATGGCAAGCCTCAGGGTCGGGAATTATTTTCGTCTCGCGGCTTTGATCTGAATAAGCCGGCGTGACGAAATATTTCTCGTTCCCAATTGTCGGAAACGAGACCACGCATCGTTATCAGTTCGCGCGATGCCCGGCTACGACGGCAACGCTAGTCGGCGAGTTGAAGCGAGGCATCCGGTGTTGCATCGAGATCGCTGACGACATCGATCGAATGATCGATCACCAATCCGCCGGCTTTCAGCTTGCCGCGTAAGCTGCTACGCGTCATCCCTAGCAGCTTGGCTGCCTTGGCCTGATTGCCCGCGGTGTGGCGAAGCACTAAGGCAAGCACGTTCCGATCGAGCTCCGCTTGGGCTGCGGCATAAATATCCTCGCTGCCACTGCTCACTTGTTGCGAAACCAATTCGTGCCAGTCGGTTGATTGTGTTGATGTTGAAGCCGAGTGAGACTGCGTGAGAACTGCCGCAGCAGCAGTTAACTTTTCAGGCAAAAAATCCGCCAATAATATCGAGCCGCCGGCGCGCAGTAATGCTTGTCGTAATACACTTTGCAACTCGCGAACATTGCCGGGCCAATTGTATTCTCGCAGGTAATCCAAGGCATCGGGCGCGATGCGCGAGATTCGCTTACCAAACTCATGGTTGAATCGCATGACGAAATGCAACGCCAACACGGCCATGTCATCGGGCCGTTCGCGCAAGGCGGGCAGTTGAATACTAAAACCGCTCAGCAAGTAAAACAGGTCCGCGCGCAAGCGACCCTCCGTCACCAGTGTGTCAAGATCGTAAGAACTCGCGACGATGATCCGCACGTCGGTTTTTACAGGTTGCGGATCGCCGATGCGTTCGCAGACTTGTTCTTGCAACAGCCGAACCAGTTGTCCCTGGATGGCGGAACTGAAGCAAGCGATTTCATCGAAGAAAATAGTTCCTCCAGCCAATTGTTCGATGCGGCCGACCCGTTTGCGATCGATGCCGGCAATGGCTTGTCGTTCGTGCCCGAACAGGTCGATCGCGAGCGACATTTCCGAATTCGCGGCGCAACAAACGGCGTGAAACGGCCCCGCCGATCTTCGGCTGTATTGGTGAATCGCGCGCGCGACGCATTCTTTTCCGGTTCCAGTCTCTCCGGTCAGCAGTACCGGAACATCTTGCCCGGCAACCCGTCCGATCGACTTGTAGACCAGTTGCATTGCAGCAGAACGGCCGACCAGCAACTCGTCGTCGCCGCCGCTCAGGTCGGCGCTATCACGGACCTCGGGCAAAGCGGTCTGAGATCCTCGCAACACTAACGCGCGGGCGATCGCTAGGCGAAGTTCGACCAAATCGACTGGCTTGAGCAAAACATCCAAGACACCGCGTTGCATTGCCGCAATGGTGATGCCGCTGTTACCTCGCGACGATACCAAAATAATTGGCAGCCGCGGGTCGATTCGACGAAGGCAATCGAAGGTTTCGAGACACGCTTGGTCGGGCAATTGCGCATTAAGTACAATCGCGTCCGGCCGATGCTGTTCCGCCAAGCGGCAGCCTTCGGCGGCCATCTCTGTCGTCAATAAGGTTGTCGTGCTCGAATCAATCGAATTACGCACCAATCGCGACATGTCTGGATCATCATCGATCACCAAGAGGCTATGCATGCAGCGTATGAATGATAGCCAAGGATCGAACTAGTAAACGATTTTTGCATAGCTACAAGTAGCAAATGAAATGCCGATGGGTTTCGGCGGTGCAAGACATCATGCGCAAAGGTTTACGGTAGAACGACATAGAGAATCTACGAAATCATGATCTGGCAAAGCCTGCCCGGAATATGTCGCAATATTTAGCAACATCTGCTGCGCCCGCAAGCAGCGAACGACGTGGATCGCGATGGCAACAGACGCCTTAAAAACGATTCTCTCGAAGGCTTATCTCGAATCATTGTCATCGGTGACAATCGTTACCAAGCGGGATTGATTCTCTGCACACGCTGTTTGCTCTGTTTCCTACTGTTGAATCACACAGCGAAGAAGTTGTTTGTCGGTATTTAATACACGTCGCGTCGGTAGCGCTTGGCTTGACGCATGGATTGCAAATACGCTTTCGCATCGGCCGGCGTTCGCCCCCCATGTTGCACGATGATTTCGTGCAGCGCCGCATCGACATCGGGCGCCATCCGTTTAGCGTCGCCGCACACGTAAAAGTAGGCCCCGCGTTCCAGCCAGTTCCATAGTTCCGCCCCCTGCTCTTTCATTTTGGTTTGGACATAGATTTTTTCGGTTTGATCGCGAGAGAACGCCGTGCAGAACCGCGTCAACACCGCGCATTGCTGGTACTGCTGCAACTCTTGCTCGTACAGAAAGTCGGTGCTCATACGCTGGTCGCCAAAAAACAACCAACTTTCGCCGCATGAATTTACTTCGTTCTGGCCGGGCGTACCCGAACTGCCGAAATGTTGTCTGGCAACGGTGCGCTCTTCGAGAAATGCACGAAACGGCGCAATTCCCGTGCCAGGGCCGACCATGATGATGGGCACCTGGTTATCGGTTGGCAAACGAAATCCGTGCGATGCTTGAATGAACACGCGAACTTGGTCGCCCGCTTCGACGCGTTCGGCAAAAAAAGTCGAACAGACTCCTTTGCGATACCGTTCGCGCTGTTGATAACGCACGACACCGATCGTCAAATGCACTTCGCCCGGATGCATTCGCAAGGATGAAGAGATGGAATACAGTCGCGGCTGCAACGCGGTGAGCTGCGGCAGCAATTCGCTGGGAGTCGGCTTCGACGAAGGGCACGCTTGCAACACGTCCAGCAGATCGGCACTGTCGAGAAAAGCTTTGTCATCGACTTCGGCCAACATGCGAAGGTGATCCCCCTCGGCGGAGTTGATGGCGCAACTGGCAACTAACCCAACAATGGTGTTATTGACTTTCGAGAGCGCGTGATCGAGCAGCAATCGCTCGCGGAGCGTTTTCGAGCTGCCATCGGCAGCCGTGTGCAATGCGTCGCCTTTCCAGCCTAGCCGTTGCAGCAGTTGATCGACCTGTTCAATGCAATTGATCGGATACACGCCGACCGCATCGCCCGGCTCATAAGTCAAACCGCTGTCAGCCAGGTCGATCACCACATGTCGAATATCTTTTTCCGATCCGTCTTTGTTGAGTCGATCGACCGATTTGACCCGCGCGGTAAACGGGCGCTGGCGGTTGTAAGCGGGCTTGTTCGAAGTGTTTAATTCTGAGATTGGAATATTCGGCATCGCAGCTTGAACAGCGCCGTTGGTTTGGCCGTTGATCGGCTGGTCTGTTCCGTTAAACGCTGCCCCGGTGGATGATGTTGCGTTGGATCCGTTGACTGTCTTCGATAGCGTCACCAGCTCGCGAAGTTTCTTGGTCGTGTCTTTCCCGCCGGGAACGCACTTCGTGAGGTCGGTCTCGGCACCGCTGACGATTGCTTCGGAATATGTTTGGCACAAGTAACCGCAAGCACCGCAATCGAGCTGTGCCATCGCGGCCATCAGTTTGCGTTCGAGCGGCTTGCCCTCGGCAAGTTGCAGCCGCTCGTCAAGCGGCATCGCCGGGTCGTGCCAAGGAAAGTCCTCCGGCTCGACAGTTGCCAACGCAACGGGCGACGGCGCATTTGCGTTATTCGCAGCACTGGTAGTTACGCCGTCCGGAACGATCGTCTTGGCATCGGTGCCGAACACGCCGGCAAAGAACCCGTTGAGCCAGGCGCGTTGTTGCGGGCTAAACGGAGCTGAGTCCGGAACCATCGGTACGAGGGTCGATGTCATGGTTATAAATACTGAATGTTTAAACTGCGCCAACCGGCGAGATGGTCAGCAACTCTTGTAATTGTTCGATCGAATACCTTCGTGAAAAGTCACCGAAGGTCTCGGCAGCTCCAAGCCGATGTTCCAGATACGCACGCAACAAAACTTCCAAACGTTCGCCCAATTCCGTAGCTGGAATACTGCGAGCAAACTCTCGCCCGATCGCCTGGTTCGCGCCGTAGCCGCCCCCGAGATACAAGTGGTAGCCGTCCACCATGTCGTCGCCGACTTCGACCTTGGTCCCAAGCAGCCCGATATCGCCGATGTAATGCTGCGCGCAGGAATGCGGGCAGCCCGTCAGATGGATGTTGAGCGGCTGATCGATTTGCAGTTTGGCTTCCAAGTGTCGAATCAATTCGAGCGCGTGTAGTTTGGTGTTGGCCGCGGCAAATTTACAGCCGGCGCTGCCGGTGCAGGCGACCAGCGCGCCCCGCAAGT
>JAYTAU010000690.1:0-6710 GCA_043737375.1 Planctomycetia bacterium | reverse complement strand
GGCTTTCGGTTCGGTTGCATGGCCCCGAACCACAACATAAACGACCACGACCGATCGCGCCATAGCTAAATAATGATTTGTGACTCAGGACACTAGGGGCTCGACGTTCGTTCGGTTGTCAGTGGACGATTTGGGCGGGCCGGTGGCCGCGCCGCTAAGCATCCCTCGCTGCTCGCCCCTCATCCCTCGCTGCTTGTCCCTCGCTGCTCCCCCGTCGCCCATCACCCCTCGCCCCATGCTCCGCAATGCGATAAAATTCAGCAACGCGATTACCCGCGAACACGAAACTAACGAAGGAACGTTATGGCCCGCAAGGTGATTCTCGACGTTGATCCGGGCATTGACGATGCGCTGGCCTTGGCCATCGCCCTGTTCGACCCTGCGCTCGAAGTCGTGGCGGTGACCGCGACGGGCGGAAACGTGCCGCCGGCGATGGCGACGATCAATGTCCAAAAAATCGTCGAGCAACTCGACCCGCCCCGTTGGCCCCGCATCGGTGCCGCGCCGATCGACAACCCTTTGCCGTTGGACGCTTTGCATTTGCATGGCGCCGATGGGTTAGGGCAAACCGACCTGCCGGTCGCCGGGCTGGTGAATTTGCATTCGGCCGAAAAGGTGCTGGTCGATGAAATCCGTTCGGCACCCGAGATGGTCACGATCATTGCGCTGGGTCCGTTGACCAACGTTGCGCACGTGTTGCATCGCGAGTCGCAACTGGCGTCGCAGGTGGGCCGGCTGATTGTCGGCGGCGGCTGTATTACCGCGCCGGGCAATGCGACACCGGCTGCCGAGTTCAATATCTATTCCGATCCGCTCTCGGCGCGGCAAGTGTTGCGCTCGCCGATGACCAAGACGATGGTTCCGCTGGACGTGTCGAATCAATTGGTATTTACGTTCGATTTGCTGGATCAATTGCCCAGCGACAGCACGCGCGTCGGCATGTTTTTACGGCAGATGATTTCGCATTCGTTTCGAGCTCACCGGCAAGTTTTGGGAATCGAAGGTATCTATCTTCACGGTGCCGTGGCGTTGGTGGCCGCAACCAATCCCGAGCTGTTCGAGACCGAGGAGGAAGCGGCCGTCGATGTCGAGATCGAAGGCGAACTGACGACGGGAGCCACGGTGTTCGATCGACGTCAGGTCCGCGAGTGGCGACCCAACACCGATCTGGCCGTCAGCATGAACGTGGCGGGTGTGCGCGATGTGATTTTGCGCGGCCTGGCCAGATTGGCCGTAGTAGGATAAACGGTCGGGTGCCATGCCTACGGTTTTGCGTGGGCATGATAAAGATGTTTGATTTCCCGCCGGTCTTGGAACGTCGACCCGGCACAGCATGCCCACTCAGGGCAGTGGGCATGGCACCCGGCGAACTTTCAGGTAACCACGAAGCACTGGGGCCGCAGAGCGGCGAAAAGGACGTTCCCACGGAGGACCGTGGGAACGAGGAAGGTAGACCGTGGGAACGAGAAAGCTCTCTGCTCACTGCCCGTCCCTCGCCGCCTTACTGCTTCGTCGCGGTCTTTTCGAACTGGCTGCGATTGCCGACCTTGACACTCATTCGCAGCGATTTTCCGCCGCGATACACGACGATCGGCAGCTCTTTGCCGACTTCGGTTAGTCCGACCATGCTCACCAGGTGCGAGTCGTTGTCGATCGAGATGCCGTTGATCTCGAGAATCACGTCGTCGGTCTGGAGCTTGGCTAGGTGAGCCGGTGAGTTATCCGTCACGCCGACCACACGCGCTCCCACCGGTCGCGAAAGGCCCAGCTTGGTGGCCGTCGGTTGCGCAAAACTACGATCGAGCGTCACGCCCAAATAGGCCCGGGCGACGACTCCGCGCTCGACCAATTGCTTGGCCACGACCATGACGATATTGATCGGAATCGTAAAGCCAATCCCCTCGTTGCCCCCCGACTGACTGGCGATGGCCGTGTTCATGCCGATCAATTCGCCGCGCAGATTGATCAGCGGGCCGCCGCTGTTGCCGGGGTTGATGGCCGCATCGGTCTGAATGAAATCCTGAAAGTCGACCCCTTCTCCCAGTTCCAAATCGCGACGCCCCTTGGCACTGACAATGCCGAACGTCACCGAATGGCTGAGGCCGAAGGGGCTGCCGACCGCCAACACAAAGTCGCCGATGTCCATCTTGTCGCTATCGCCCATCCGAGCAGCAACCAAGTTCTCACTGGCGACGGCCATCACGGCGATATCGGTGCCAGGGTCCGACCAAACCGTGGTCGGATTGATCTGACGACCGTCCCACAGACGGATGCGGATATTTTTGACGCTCGCGGCCTTGATCACATGTCGATTCGTCAGTACGAAGTATTTGCCGTTGAGTTCGATGACCGTGCCCGAGCCGGCTTCTTCGACACTGCGTCGCGTGCGTCCGGTCACGGCATCGGGCTTTTCGGCCTCGATATGCACGACGGTCGGTTTGACCAGATGCACGACTTTTTTGAGAACCGCCACGGTCTTTTCAATATGTACGACATCCTCGGCCAGCGTTTCGTAAAGCCGGGAACGTTCTTCGGCCGTGGGCACGGGAGCGAACTGTGCGGTCGCCACGTTGCCGAGCGGTAAGAGCCCGATCGTGGCAGCAAGTGCCGCGCAAGCCAGAGTCGAGAACTGCGGTAGGCGAATCGAGCGGAGCCGAATCTTGCGAAGTGTCGTCATGCTTCGTGAACTCCGACGGAGAGAAATATTATGTAGGAGCCGATTCCCATCGGCGACACATCTGAGAGCGAGTCCATGTCGCGGCTGGGAAGCCGCTCCTACATCATTCGATGTGCTACATCAATCGACCAAAAAAGAATGCACTTGCGTTTGACGCACCTGGCAATTGGGCACCCTTGCCAGGCACGATAACGCAAGTGCATTCAAACAGACTATCGTCAAAGCGTAAAGTGGCGATTTGTCATTTTGCCGTCGCCAAAACTCGCCAGAGTTTGGGAAACGCTCGCGAGGTCGGCATCACGTCGTCGCGCCCAAGGTCTGGCGACCCTGGCTGCGCGCTCGTCGAAATGCCGCTCGCCAGATTGCTTACGACACGTCGACTTCAATATCGTTGATCGAGGCATCACTATCGCCCGAGCCGCCGTCCAGCAGCCGGCCCCAATCGGTTCCGCCGCTATCCATGCCGCCGTATTTCTCGGCTTCGCGTTGGCAGTCGATGCAATAGGTTGCATAGGGCAGCGCGTTGAGCCGTGCTAGCGGAATTTTGTTATTACAACCTTCGCAACTGCCGTATTTGCCGCCGCGCATCCGCTCCAGCGCATTTTCGATGCTCGCCAGTTCGCGGCTTTCGACTTCAGCCAGTTGCGAACTGATCTCGTCTTGTGCCGAATCCAATGCTGCGTCGACCAAGTCGCCAGCCGGTTGAGCGCGTAGCTCCTTGAGCAGGCTCAAGTCGCCCGCCAACGCACTGCGCAGGGCATCGCGTCGTTTCAGCAAAATTTGTCGCATCTCGGACAGAGAATCTTTTCGTGCCATTTGTGCTCCACCTCGGTTGTTCGAACGAACCGAAGCAGACGATTACCGTCGCTCGGCCTGCCTGAACTGCTTGTGCCTGTTCTTCTTCCGTTATTGCCACTGGAACGAACTCGTAGGCCGGTATTAGCAATCCCGACTGTTCGGATTTCGTTAAGTTGCAAACAAAATATAGTACGCAGCCTGACCCAAACGGGTCGCTAAAATCGCCAAGCTTCCCCAAATGCGCTAACGAGCCGACTCGACCGCTCGCCGCGTTACTTGTTCTTACACCGCGACTTGATGGCGAAATCGATCGATTGACCCGTTTTACCGGCATTTTATCGATGGATTGAACCCAATTTAATGTTCGGCAAGCCAACTATCGGCGAGCCGCTTAGTCGAACCACAGCCAGGTCGATAACGCTTAGCGCGGATACTCTACCGCGTTCGCGATCGGACAGTTTGCCAAATCGTTGAAGTCGCATCCCTCGTTGTCGCCTTCGGATAATCGACTCTTTGACACACGAGATGCAGTCGAAGTTACCGAATGCGTCGATTTTGTCGGTTATTAGGCCGCCGGCCTGTGAATGTCCACAAAGTTGGGGATCGACAGAAACCGTTGAAGTGCCAGCAGTTCGCTGCTTTTTTTTGACCTGGCGGCCGCTGCAAGCTAAATCACCAATGGATTCTCGGCGCAATGACGCTCACGAGACCCGACCTGCCAGAAAAGGGCCGCGCCCCGGCCCTGCCCACCAACGTCCATGGCCGCACCACCCAACTTAGGCTTTGCCACTTTGCCAACCTTAGAAAACGCTACCGTTAGTAGCGGCTTTGCAGCGCACACAGCTCCGCTCAACAGTCGCCGCATTGCAGCCGATGGGCCCACACTGCCCGACGAACTGACCTTGCGCGTTCGCGGCAGTGCGTTGGACGGACGGTTGATTCGTATTGCCGCGGCGAAATGCACCGTGGGCTCGGGCGACCAATGTACGCTCAGGCTCCGTTCCGAAGGCGTTAGCCCTTTGCACTGTCTGATATTGCGCGGTAGCGAGCGAACCATCGTCCGCCGCTGGTCGGCAAATACACGGCTCAATGGGCGGACATTTGAGGAGTCGATGCTGCAAGTCGGCGATTTGCTAGGTATCGGGCCGGTCGAGTTCGAAGTCATCGGCGGCACTCGGGGTGTCCGCAATGTCGATCAAAACGAGCGTCCCGAATCACAGATCATGGCCGGACTGCGTTCGGCACCATCGTCTTCAGAGCCGTCGTCACTAATCACCGCGCAGCTAGAACAGACCATTCAACGACTCAAGCGCCGGCTCGAAGCCGGTACCGCGCGGGGGCGAACTCGGGTTCGTCGACTGATCGCGCGGCTGCGCGATTTACAACGCGCGGCCGAAGTGACCCATGTCAGACTACGGCAACTCGATGAACAGCAACGACAACTCAAGTTCGAGCTATCGCAACAACAAATCGCCTCGAATGCCGGAGCGTTGAGCGAGAGTGAACGATCGGCCCGGCAAGCTGAGACCCTGCAGGTTGAGCAACGTTTGTCCGAACAGCGGATAACTATCGATCGCCGTCAGGCGGAGCTCGAACAACAGCGCGCTGTGCTGGCCGTCGAACGCGAACAACTGGCGACCCATCGGAGTCGGCTCTCGGACGAACTCGACCGGTATGATAGCGAGCAGCAAGCGTTGCTGGTGCAACGGCAAGCAATCGACCACGAGCGAGAACGGCTCGCCGTGCGCGCAGCAGCAGTCGAAGATCAATCGCGCCGAACCGACGATCGCATCGAACAACAAGCCGGCTTGCTCGACGCTCAATCGCAAAAAATTCTCGACGAGCTCGATCACGTCGTGCGGTTGCGGGCCGGTCATAGTCGATGGGAACAAGAGTCCGACGAGCGAACGCGCCGATTGTACGACCGGGAACAGAGCCTGGTCGAACAGCAAGCCCAAGTCGAACACCACACCGAAGAGCTTCAGCGCGAGAGAAAAGACTGGCTCGGTGCTCGCGAGCAACTTGGCAAACGATTGGAAGAGCGCGAAGCGGCCATCGAGCGTAGCGCTCAAGAAGCCGAGCGTAGCGCTCATGAAGCTGAGCGAAGCGCTCACGAAGCCGAGCAACGCTCGCAAGCGGTTCAGCATCGCTCGAACGAGCTCGATGCCTGGCGAGCCGAGTTGGAATTGCGGCATGTCGCGTGGCAGTCGGAACGTGAGCGACTGGAATCGCAGCTCGATGAACTACGGGCGGAAGCCGAAGCGGTTGTGCTCCAGCAAAGCAAGCAGCAGGAGCTAGCCCGCCAACATTCCGAACGAGAGGCTGTCACCGGCGAGCGTGAGCGAGTGCTGGTCGAACGCGCTGCGGCGTTGAGCAATCAGGCCCGTCAGCTTGAACAAGAGCAATCGGCGCAAGCCGAACGTTTTGCCGCGCTGGCCCGTCAAGCGAGCGAGTTGACTGCACGGGAAGCAGTGCTGCAAAGTCGCGAGGATGATTTCGAAGCCGCGATGGCCGAATCGCAGCGAGAGTTGGCCAAGCACCGGCGTCAGGCTAACGATGAGCACGAGTTGCTGACCGCCGAGCTGCGACGTCGAGAGCAGCAACTCAATGCCGAACTTCGCGAGCAAACTAACGAACTCGCCGGTAAACAAGCTGTGCACGCCGGGTTGGCACTTGCGTGCGATGCGCGTCAAACGGAGCTGACCGAACGACAGGCGGCCTTCGATCGCGACAGCGCGACATTGCAGCAGGAACAGGCGATCCTGAAGAGCGATCGATCTAAAATTGCCGCGGATTGCCAAGGTATCGAAGTCCAGCGAGAAGAGCTGGATGCGCGGCAAACCGAGTTGAATCTGCAAGTGCAACTGTTGGATGAACAGCAATCCGTTCACGAAAGTCAACGCCAGTCGGTAGACCAAGATCGTCAGACCGTTGCTCGGGAACGAACGGAACTGAACGAGCATCGCGCGCAGTTCGCAGTGCAATCGCAGTTACTAGCCGAACGCTCGGCCGAGGTCGCTGCCGCGTCGAGTCGTCTGGAAGCAGAGTCGGCGAAACTGAATGAAGCGCGTGTCGAGCTTGAAACAGCTCGGGATGAACTACAGATCGCGCAGCGAAAACTCGAAGTAAGCCAATCCGAATCAGATCGGCTGCGGTCGCAGATCGATGCCGATCGCGATGCATTGACAGCCGAACGGAACGAATGGCAAGCCGAGCTATCGCGTGCCGATGCCGA